>NZ_BAAAFI010000030.1:0-31970 GCF_039523455.1 Algoriphagus jejuensis
ATTCCCTTAGTTGGCCTAGGCCAACTAAGGGAATGGGTTGATACAAAGTTTAAACCCTAGACACAGTTTAATGAACTATCCCACGTCGCAGTAAAATGAGAGGAATTCCGCCTTCCGGAGCCCTATGCAGTTATTCCTTCAATGAGTTCAACCCTTTCAGGGTTGGGTAAATCAAATTACCACCTTAACCACGGGTTTCACCCATGGCTATTCAGAAGTTTGATCCCTTCGAGATCGGGTATCAGGGACATCATTTTGCCTTTTCATGACCACGAAGTGGTCTATCTTTTCAATAACCGCGAGTGCAACCCGTGGAAATGACAGAATTATGGAAGTTCCCGACAACCCCGAAGCGGGTTGAACTTTTTGGAAATGGAATTACAAATTCCAAAGGATAGGAGGGGGAATTCTCCCTGCGGAAGTGCGATATTGGAGTAAAAACATAGGAAATCCTAGTTCGGAGGTGGGATGCGTTGATTTGCGCTGGGAGTTCGACACCCTTCGGGGTCGTGTGGGTTACTTATCGTCGTTTTTTAATCCACGGGTTGCACCCATGGTTATTCAGAAGTTTGATCCCTTCGGGATCATTCGTTTTAAGATTTGTTTCGGTTGATGACCACGAAGTGGCTATTCAGAGATTCGATCCCTTCGGGATCGGGTATCAGGGACATCATTTTGCCTTTTCATGACCACGAAGTGGTCTAACTTTTCAATAACCGCGGGTACAACCCGTGGAAATGACAGAATTATGGTAGTTCCCGACAACCCCGAAGCGGGTTGAACTTTTTGGAAATGGAATTACAAATTCCAAAGGATGGTAGGGTTAAATTGCAAATCCCACCCAGCTTCCACGGAACCTCAAAGCTTAAAAGCAATAGACTACGCCGAGGCAGGGATTAAATTCGAAAATTGAAGATCAAATTTGATTTTGTCCCTTATACTTCAATCTATTTACAATGAGCTTGCTATATTTCTAACGATAATAAGACTAGAAGTGAAAGAAGAACCTCAAACCGCCCAAAAATCACCTAATACGCCGGAATTCGAAAAATTCAAATACAAAGTTGAAATCGTCAAATGGTTCATCGGGAGTGTTACACTGGTTGTCATATCCATGATGATTGAATGGGGCTTTAAAGACAGAGCAGCGGGATTGAATGAAATAAAGGAGTATGATAAATATGCCACAGAGCTCATTATTTTGAACAATGACCCTATAAAAAAAAGAATGTTAGCCCAATATTTTTCAAAAGTAACACCATCAGAAAAACTACGGGAGGGTTGGGAAGCTTATTACACTGAGGTGGATAAAGAATATCGAGAATTTTTAAGACAGGATTCTTTGGCGAAGATCAGGCTTGCCGAATTAAGTAAAGATACCTCTGAAACTAAAAATACTTTAAACGAAATAGAGGTAGCTTTGCTGAGTAAACAAATCCACGAAAACCAAAGAATTTTTAACCAACCCCTTATTCTTCCAGAAAATCGGACAATCCAACCCATAGTATATATTCAGTTCGGGAATGGTTCTGACCGCCCAAAAATAAATGCTCTTAGATCAAAAATTTCAATCCAGGGTTTACAAGCTCCTGGGGTAGAATTAGTCGAAAGTGCAAAAGATCTTGCCAGCAATGAAATTCGATATTATTGGGATTCCGATGCGATCTTTGCCAATTCTCTGAAAAACATCCTTGAACAAGAGGGTATAGAGACTGTCATTAAACATATTCCAACCTTAAAAAACAAAACGAAAGAAGGCACTTTGGAATTATGGTTGAAATAGAGTTAAAAAATTGAGGAAAGCCAAATCACAGCCTTTCAGCCTCAAAACACAATTCTATCAAACATAGAAATCCAAGGCCAGCAAGCCTATTGTAGGCAAAAGAAGATACTTACTTGGACGTATTGAACCATGTGTCTCTTAATATTTCTTCACTCATACCTGAGAGTGACTTCAACTGCCCCGATTCCTACGCCACTTTGCGTGTCGTCATGCGGGGAACCCCCCAGCAATCGGCATTGCAAAATCAATTCACAAATCTATTATTTCACATAGTGGAAATAGGGAAATTGAACCCGGCAAAGA
The DNA here is from genome assembly GCF_039523455.1 of Algoriphagus jejuensis. Classification (NCBI taxonomy): domain Bacteria; kingdom Pseudomonadati; phylum Bacteroidota; class Cytophagia; order Cytophagales; family Cyclobacteriaceae; genus Algoriphagus; species Algoriphagus jejuensis. The sequence goes on from NZ_BAAAFI010000030.1 coordinate 2,087, forward strand.
TCAACACCGGCAAGGGTTTGTTCAAACTCTCGATATAAGGATTCTTTTTGAGAGAATCCCAATCATCTTGAAACTCGCTGGATCTAGCAGGTATCAGCACGCCAAAATCCCAAAACACACCTTTCTTTCTGTTGGAATTCACTCTAACGCCCGCTCCGGCGCTGAAACCGTTATAGCTATCATTGTAAGTGTCCGCTCCGCTTATCTTTATCACCGAATTGTAGCCGTACATAGCGGTGAGGAAAAACTCCGTCTGCTTTTTGCTCGAAACAAGGTACTGCATGCCTGCATTATAACCAGCTCCAACCAAGTTGTAACCAACTCCCCCAAACAAGGCCAATTGGCTGGCTGGATTGAACGTTATTCGACCTCCATAGCCACCATAAGGCAATCCGAAGCCAAGACCGAGAGCGACTTTCCCTTGGTATGAACTGAAATGCTGAGCCGGAGAAAAAACTGAAAAGCCGGCGATCAGAGATAAGGTCAAAAAAAACTTTTTCAAGGCTGGGTTGTGATTTTGGTGAATGAATAATCTGGCGTCAACGCTCTGAACGGCTTGGCGTTTGTTTTATCGGTTTGATATTTTTTCATCCCGTTTTCGATATAAAAACTCAAGGATTCCCCTTCATCCGAAAATGTTTCACTATCCAGGGCAATCGGTGGCTTTTTATCCAAAATCTTTTGGATTCTATTCACTGTTTTAGTGTCGTTCGGATCGATCGGAAAAACTTTTACTGCAGCCTTCAGTGCTCCCATAGTTGGTCTCACTTCAATCATATATACTTGATCAGCCTCCAAAGTGGCTTCCAGAAACTCTCTGTTTTCAGCTCCCACCCAGAAAATATGTTCCCCTGGATCAGTTTCGTAGATGAAATAGTTCATTCCGGAGAATTTCCCAAGATAGAGATCATGGTGAAAATATTTGAAGTTGATCAATGCGCCCGTGCCATTGGATCGTACAAAATACAACAGCGATTTTCCGGGGCTTGGACTAAGCAGATCCTGTGCTTGGGAGGACATGCATAAAAACACCATGATGAAAACCATCATGAAGATTGTATGTTTTTTCATAAAGTGAGATTGGGGTGATTTGCGGGCGAAAGCAGAAAGAAGAATTAAATTTTACTACTCACTCGACCGTTTGCACCGATGAAATTTCCGCTCCCGATGAGTTGTCGTCGCCTATCTTGAATCTCATTTCACCTTCCCCGGGTTCTCCAGGATCTCTCTCAAAGAGTCGGGGTTGTTTTTCTGTGAGCCCGTGAGCAGATACACGATCATCCCCGCATCGGAAGGGTCAAACTCCTCTCCTTTTTGCGCAGCTTCCAGTCGGCCATAAAGCCAGTCCCAAGAACCTTTTTCAAAAGGCTTCTGGTCTTTTTTGGGGGAATCCTTCAACCAAGCGTACCGAGTCAGCGCGGTCTTCAGACCTTCGTAGTCGTTTCCGCCGTTTTGATCGGAGATGTGATCCATCTGTAATCCCCTACTGACAAATTTCCCCTCCATTTCCGCCCAAGTCCAGCCTTCATGGGTTTCCCATTCGTAGGGCTTGTCGGCATGCTCGTCGTTCCATTTGGAATGGGAGATCAACCGGACATGCTTCAGCTTGGTCGAGTCGGCCTCGTTGAGTGCGTCTCCGACCACGTCCATCGGCCCGGCAGCTATGATAGTCAGCGGATCTTTTGCAGAGCTTTTGTTGATCTGGAGAGTGATTTCGATCACCGCATAATTGGGGGCGGCGACGGCTTCAATGAACTTTGTCTTCTTGAACCCAAATTTGTTGGCTCCAATGAAGGCGCTTTCCCGCATCTGCTCACCGGCCTTTGGCTTCTCCTTGTTAGATCCCCAGGTATGGTCGCTGAATGAATAGATGATCAATTGATCCTGCATCCCCTTAGCCGCGAGCAGCGCCAAACTCATCGGCGTAGCAGCCCAGTCGTCCTCATCGTGTTCGTTGCCATCCGAACTGATGATGATCCGCCCCTTGGTATAAGGAATAGTTTGGGAGAACACATTTGAAAAAAGGGCCAAGAAAAAAATCAGGGGAAGTGCGTAGAATTTCATTCTTCAGGGTTTATTTGACGACTATCAGTTTACCAAAGTAGATCTTTAGATCTTCTCCGACAATCCAAATCAGGTACGGTTCTTGGGAAATTCTGTTTCAGCCCCATCTCGAATCTTAGGCCAATTCATCGAACAATATATTCCCTTTTCCCCTCAGGGAGAAAAAAGCAAACACACAGCAAAATCAGCAAGTGCTGTCTACTCAACCCTGCTTTTCATAACAATCAGCTGCACCGGGTTGACCGGATCATTTGAAAACACATAAATATTTCGCTGATCGATTCCCTTTCTGCCGATGGGATCAAACGTAAGGCTAAGCTCCATGCTTTCTCCGGGCTCCAGGATGTCCTTCGGTGCTTCGATGAGCAGACAGTCACAATTGCCCTCCACTTTTCTGATTTCCAATACTTGGCGGCCTTGATTCGTCAGCGTGACCGTTCGCCTCACGACTGCTTTGGGGCTGATCTCCTTGAGGTCTATTTCTTTTTGGGTGATAAAAAGCTGGGGAACATTATTCAGGTCACTTTTTTGGATCGGAGCAAAGTACTCGAACAGGTCTGCAATCACTTCCAGCCGGATCTCCGAGCCTTCTACGTTTTCCCATCGGATAGGTACTACATCTTCAAAAAACCCGAGGTCATTCTTGAGTTTGCCGTCATACCGAACCATTAGCAATCCTCTCTCCTGAGGGCGAACAAACTGCTGCACCTGCGAAATCTGAATATACGGCGGCGTCTCGGATCGAAATGCTCCCTTGTCTAGCAGTGCATCGCCCTGATTGAAAAACTCGAGGTATTTGATCTTTGGCTCGTTGTCAAAGACGTCACCCATATTTACTTTTCTCAATCGAAGCCCAAGAGGGCCGCGAATGATCGGATAGGCCCGCTTGACGTCAGTCGGGTAGGGAATCGAGATCCCCTCCAGGTAAAGTGAATCCTGCACCCCTCCCACGTTTCCCTTTACGACGATCAGTTTGGAGAAAAAACCTGCAGAAGTGGTGGGGTCAAAAGTCACCAGCACCTTTCCAGACTCTCCTACCTGCAAGGTGTCCTTGGTATACTCTACTGTGGTACAACCGCACTCCAGCCAGATGTCCTGAATGTAAAAAAGAGAGTCTTGGGTGTGGGTAAATTCAAACTCGGCATGCTGAAGACCCTGTTCCTCCAGTACGGTTCCCATGTTGATTCGATTGACTTTCCATATCAGTTTGGGTACAGTACTGTCCTGAGCCTGAGCGGAGGTAATAGAAAGCACAAGAAAAAAAGCGAGGTAAACGGGGCAAGCAAAACGGTTCATAGTTGCAATTAACGCATAATTTCACCTTCATTTCAGGTTGATTTACTTAATTTGCCGCAAAAATTAAGCAAATGGCAAGAGTACTTACAGGCATTCAAAGCTCCGGTCGCCCACACTTGGGCAACATCCTGGGAGCTATCGTTCCGGCTATCAAGCTGATCGATCAAAACCAGGAGGAGGCCTTTATTTTTATCGCCGACCTCCACTCACTGACATCCGGCAAAGGCGGTGAACTGCGAAAACAAAATACACTTGCCGTGGCCGCAGCCTGGCTTGCTTTTGGTCTGGATATCCAAAAGACGACTTTTTACCGACAGTCACACATCCCGGAAGTCACCGAACTCACCTGGTACCTCAACTGCTTCACGCCCTTCCCCATGCTGGCCAATGCGCACAGCTTCAAGGACAAAGCTGCGAGACTTTCGGACGTCAATGCCGGATTGTTCACCTACCCGGTGTTGATGGCCTCGGATATCTTGCTGTACTCAGCGGATTTGGTTCCTGTGGGAAAAGACCAACTCCAGCACCTGGAGATGACGCGCGACATTGCCAGTACCTTCAATCGGATCGTAGAAGAGGATATTCTCACCGTGCCGGAAGCCCGGATCAGCGAAGAAGTGATGATCATCCCGGGTACCGATGGCCAAAAGATGAGCAAGTCCTACAACAACTACATCGACATCTTCCTACCGGAAAAGGAGCTGAAGAAAAACGTCAACTCCATCGTCACGGACAGTACTGCGCTGGAAGACCCGAAAGATCCAGATACCTGCCATGTGTTCAAACTGTACAGTCTATTGGCGAGTCCTGAGCAGACAGTTAAGATGCGGGCAAACTATCTCGGAGGAAATTACGGCTACGGTCACGCCAAGAAGGAATTTATGGAGTTGATCCTGGCAAAGTATTCCAAGGAGCGAGAGACCTTTAATTTCTTCATGAACAATCCTGAGGAAATAGAAAAGCGATTGGCAGAAGGGGAGAAAAAAGCCAAAGTAGTCGCGATGGATGTATTGAACCGAGTGCGGACGAAGTTGGGATTTAGGTAGAAAGGGGACGTTAGACGTTAGATCTAAGACGCTTGAATGAGTCGAGAGCCTAGACGTTAGACGCTAGTATCAAGACAGGGTAATCGACTACAGGAGACGTCTTATCATCGTAGCAGTCATCTCGACGTTAGGAGAGATCTCAACATTGTCGCGGTCACCTTGACGTTAGGAGAAATCTCATCAATTATAGAACTGTTTCCTATTGGGAGATTTCTCCCTGCGGTCGATATGACGATACAATAAGCTGATCACTCCCTACTTCACCTCCCTAAAATACTCCCGATCAAAGATCCTCGAATAAATCCAGGCGGGAACCTTGTCGTGAAGCGGCATCAGATCTTTCAGTACCGCCTGCTGCGTCTCGTGCGCTTGCATCACATCGAGCGTCCGGGGGAAATACGCACGGGTCTGAATGGAAAAATCAGGCTCAGGCAAGCCCAAACTGGGATCCTCGGGGTAGTTTTTCTGAAATCCTGCAGAAAGCTTCAAAGCCAACTTGACCTGTTTTTTGCAAAGTGTCACTTGGTACATTTCCTCAGGTGAAAAACCGCTCTTTCCACGATTTTCCAAGAAAACTTCCTCTACTGCCTGACCCGTAAGCCGATGGTCGGGGTGCCCATATAGGCCCACCTTAGAATCGTAGGAAATCAATACATCCGGCTGGATCTCTGCAATAATCCCGGCAACGGCGTCCTTCAGCGAATCGAGTCCGACAGCTTCCAGTCCACTGTCGGGATAGTTTTTCATGTGCAACTGATCCGCACCGATCAGTTCTGCAGCACGGTGCATCTCGTCGGTTCTAAGCCTTGCCAACTGTGCTTCATCCTCGATACCGGATGACTTTCCTTTTTCACCCCGGGTCAGGCAGACCAGCTGGATTTCATGGCCTTCTTCCTTAAGTTTCATCAGCGTACCGGCGACAGTAACCTCGTCATCTGGGTGAGGAAAGACAACCAAAAAACGGTATTTTGGTTGCCCCTCCACCAATTGTTCCTGCTGGGGAATATCATGGTCATGCAGGTGATTTTTCCCAAACAGGATCAATATCCACGGGGAAAGCAACAGAATGAATCCAATGATCCCCAATGAAACAACTAGTAGTTTTTTCATTCCGATCTTCTCAACGTACTCAAATAACTCACCAAATCCCGGATTTCTCTTTTGCTCAAAAGCTCTCCCATTGGCGGCATACTGGATGCACCCATCTGGGAACTCTTGATATCTTTTTTTGAAATCACCTGCTCATCAGTTCCTACTTTCACGGTCATCGAACTGGCGTCTTCCGACATCATCGTCCCTGCTACTTTGTCTCCGGAATTGAGCTCTACGGTAATGAACCCAAAACCCGGAGCCAGTCGCTTGCTCGGCTCCACCAGGGCGATCAACAATTCCTCACGCGACAAGGTCGCCCCTATCCTATCCAAGGCTGGTCCGGCATTTCCGCCCATGTCATCGTAGGCATGGCACCGGATACATTGTGCCGTTTGATTTTCAAAGAAAGTTCTTCGACCCAGACGGACATTACCCTCCGCTAAAGCGCCTGCATATTTCTTCCAGTTTTCCCCGCCGGCTTTGGTGTCCAAAAGTGCATTGAACTGCCCCTGAAGCTCTGGAGATCCGGTTGCGGTGATTGCTTCTTCCAACTCGATCCAAGTGGCATCAGGTAGTTTTCCAGCCTCGAAGTCTGCCAAAATGTTTTTCCAAACCGGCAAATCCTTGCTGCCTTCCAATGAACCCAAAGTCAATAAAGCAGTTTGTTTTTCCGGATTGGTACGCTTCTGAATGATGTCCGTCAGCAAAGCGACCTTTTGATCGTTTGCCAACGAAGTCTGCGCCAACAGTCCCAGTCCCGCGACTCGGAGCGATTGGGAATTATTGTTCATCGCCTCAGTGATTGCCGCACTAAGATTTGGCGCATTCATCGCCACGATGGAATTCAGGGCCTGCACCTTCACTTGGTCAGATGGGTCTGACTTTAATTTTGCCATCAAGATATCAGCGGCATCCGTTATGTTCAGTTTGCCGATAGCCTTCACGGACTCCAGACGAATGTTTTCTTCCTTGGCGTTGGTCTGAGCGATCAAAACGCCCTTTACCTGTTCCTTAATAGTCGCTGCATCTCTGGTGACTTCGCCTCTGTATCTGCCGTCTACGCGATCGACAAGTGATGGCTTAGCCCAAGTCCCGATCGTAGCGACGGCTTCCTGCCGCAATACTTCCGGCGAGCTGGTTTTGCCAAGGTAGGTTACCAATTGATCCAGATTTTCTGCTTTCCCCACACGTTGATTTGCGCTGATTGCTCTTCGGATCAACGGCTCATTTTGAAAAGGCGTTGAATTTAAGATCGCTCCAAGTGCAGGAAGCGCTGCCGGGACAGAAAAATCATCATGAATCGCTCGCGCAGCTTCAGTCACGACGTACTCATCCGAGTCGTTCAGAAACTTCGCCAATTCTGGAGACTCCAATCTTCTCAGGGCGATGACCGCACCCATTCTCACCGCTTTGGAGGAGTGAGTGGAAAGCGCCGCAATGGGCTCAACTTGACCAATTCGGGACAAAGCCAGTGTAGCTGCGTGACGGATATAGGCGTCTTCATCATCGTTTGCTTCGAGCAGTGCTATCAAGGGTTCAACAGCATTTGCGTTACTGGTTCTTCCTAAAGCCTCTGCGCTGAAAAATCTCACTCGCGCGTTTTCATCTTTCAAACCGGCAAGCAAGTCAGTTCCTGCTTTGCCGTATCGAATGTCACCCAGCCACTTTGCCGCTTGAGCCTTGATCTCGGAATCAGCATCTTTCAGCAATGGTACAATCGCGTCGGCATACTTCATATCGTCCATTCTTGCCAACTGGCTCAGACCGACGATCGCATGGATTCTCGCCAACTGGTTACTCTTATCATTGATGACCGCCTGGAAAATTTCCGCTCCGTCATTCCCTCTTTTTGCCAATTCAAACTGGGCTTTTCTTCGGATTCTTTGATCTTCGAAATAGAGTTTCGTCTTTAGCTCATCTTCAGTAAGTTGCTTGTAATCTGCTTCGATCTCGGCTTTTGTTTGTGCTTGCAATGCCCATCCTGCGGCAGTTTCGTCTGTAAGTTTCCATATTCGTCCGTAGTTTTTGTCATCCCATCCATGGACAAAATCCCCCATATACAGCGCGCCGTCCGGTCCAAAATCAATCCCCGTTGGCAAAAATCCTCCGATGATCTTTTCAGTTTTAGTCATCTCAAACGAAGCACCTTTCGGTTGAAGCTGGAACGCATGAAGCCCAGAACTCGCCGCGCTTCCGACGAACTCAACCAGCAAGAAATGATCTTTCCATCGCTCGCCCAAACCTGCTCCAGGATTAAAAACCATCCCCGTCGGACCGCTGACGTAGTTTTGAATACATGGCGTGATATAAGCCGCCTGTCCTTCCCAACGCGGCAAAAACATCTTCTCATCCATCCACACCTTGTAGGTGTTATTGTCCGGATCGCGGTATTTTCCAAACTGCCAGTTGATTCTCCAACCAGTGTCGGAGCCATTGGTCAGGTAGACCAAGCGTTCTTTTTCACCCGCATGATCGCCGTCATTATCCTCTGAGATTAGGTTGTTGTAGTTATCAAAAACAAACTCGTGGGTATTTCTTACGCCCATGGCAAACACTTCAAAATCACTCCCATCAGGATTTGCTCTGGCGATCACACCACGGTTGGGATATTTCCATTCGGTACCGTCCGCACTTTTTCCATTGAAACCGATATCGCCCACGCCCCAATAAATTCTCCCGTCTGGCCCCATCTCCACTCCGGACATACCGTGACCACCGAAGCCAATGTGTACTCCGTAGCCATGCGACATCGAGGTCTTCTCATCCATGATTCCGTCACCGTTTTTGTCGATGAGCCTCCACATATCCGGCCCAGCTGCCACATACATTCCGTCTTCGGTAGTCAAAATACCTCCCGCGACATCGGTGACATCGTCGTTGAAATCCTGAACTTGGATCTGTGACCAGTCCGCCATACCGTCACCGTCGGTATCTCGGAGTTTGATGACCTCATTTGCCTCGACAGTCATATCCTTCCAATCATGGGAACCGTCACCATTCATGTCCAGCAACCACTCATTTTCTGAAGATCGCTCAGGAGAAAGCTCAGAATGGAGAAAGGCGCGCTTGTCTTCTATAGACTGAATGGCGATCGAACGGATCTCCCAAGACTGATGGCCCCGAATATCAAATTCGGAATTGTTTCTACGGGGAGATCTGGTGTAAAACACCTCTCCTTTGTCGTTGACATGAATACCTATAGGATCTTTGACTAGGGAATCTACCGCCCAAACTTCGAGTTTGAGGCCCTCGGCAAGCGCAGGGCTAACAGACTTGGTTGCGGCTTCGGCTTGAACTGCAATCTCTTCCTTACTCAGGGTTTTAATGCGAAGGTCTACGGGTTCGTCTGTTTTACAGGAGGAAAAAATAACGAGGCCGACAACAATTAGAGCACTTAATCGAATAGGTTTATTTTGGGATATGAGCATAGTTTTACCTAATTGGACGCCCAAATTAAAAAAAATGAAAACAATCTGCTTGCCGTTGATATAAATGGCTATAAATACAAAAATCCCGACCTAAGGACCGGGATTTTGTTCACTTTAACCACTAACAACCATAAAACAATAATAGTATAAGACACTTGGCGATTGCTCCTTGGTCTTGTAGTCGGTACGGGAATCGAACCCGTGTTTTATCCGTGAAAGGGATACGTCCTAACCCCTAGACGAACCGACCATTGGGGAATAAAAAATTTCAATACGCTGATTATAAGTTATTGAAAATCAGCAATCAAGTAGTCGGTACGGGAATCGAACCCGTGTTTTATCCGTGAAAGGGATACGTCCTAACCCCTAGACGAACCGACCATTAAAACCCCTGAAAAACGTGCTTTTCCGAAAGGTTGTGCAAATATAGCTGGTCAGATTTACAAAGCCAAAAGCAGCGCAAAAATTTCTTTGGAAAAGAGGTAAAAAGCTGAACCAAAGCGCTAAAGTTTTACTTGAAAAATAGTCCGCACCTTTATCTAATTTCGCAGAGAGAAAAAACCAACATGAGCCCACAAGCACCAATTATTAAAATTGCAATCAACGGATTTGGCCGAATCGGTCGCTATACGGCCAAGCTGCTACTGGCTCATCCCTCAATGCAGTTAGTCGCCATCAACGACTTGGCAGATACAAAAGCAATCGCCCATTTGCTAAAATATGACTCTGTTCACGGAAAATTTGAAGCAAAGGTCACCCTTCATGATGAACAATTATGGGTGAACAATCGCTGCATTTCACTTTTATCCCTAGCGAATCCGGAGGAACTCCCCTGGAAACGATTAGGCGTGGATATCGTAATCGAATGCACGGGAAGATTCGCCCACCGCAAAGGAGCTGAAATGCATCTCAAAGCCGGTGCAGGAAAAGTGATCATCTCTGCGCCGGTCGAGGACGAAAGCATCCCGATGGTCGTATTGGGCGTAAATGATGCAATCCTCACTGGCTCGGAAAGAATCATTTCAAACGCTTCTTGCACCACCAACTGCCTTGCGCCGATGATTCAGGTATTGGAAGAAAAGTTTGGGGTCGTCAAAGGCTTCGCCTCGACCGTCCACTCCTACACCAACGACCAGAATCTGCACGATGCCCCTCATCGGGACCTCCGCCGGGCACGCGCAGCAGCTTATTCCATTATCCCAACCACAACCAATGCCGGCAAGGCCCTAGACCGGATTTTGCCGGAGATGGCGGGAAAGATCGAAGCTTCCGCCATGCGCGTTCCTGTGCCGGATGGGTCTTTGACCGATCTGATTTTAGAACTGAAGCAGGAGGTGACCTCCGAGCAGGTCAATGAGGCCTACCTAGCTGCCGAATCCGAAAAACTAAAAGGATATTTACAAATAGAGACTGACCCCATTGTCTCAATGGATATTTTGGGAAATCCGCACTCGTGCATCATAGACCAAGAACTGACTTCGGCAAAAGGAAATCTCGTAAAAGTAGTGGGCTGGTACGACAACGAGTCCGGTTATGCTAACCGGCTCGTAAATCTTGTCGAAAAGATCTCAGGAATCTAACCCGGATTTAGGCTTTCACACGATTCAGTGCCAATAGCTTCACCAGAAATTTTGGCAGATTCTTCTTGTGATCTCTATTCTTCAGGTTGAGATAGAGGTTCCATTTTTGCAATATTGGAACCCGGTGTGTCTCCACAAACTCTATAAGCGTCCGGTCAACGTCTTCCAAATAACCAAAGTGACCTGACGCACTTCCCATGTCAAAACTATCTTCGCTATCCACAGTAAACGGGTGTCCTGCTTCGCTGGCTTTTACCTTCAGATTCCTCATCCCATTGACGTCCAAGCAACAATGTATAAAACCCAAATCTCCCCAAAGGCGACCATTGAAAATCTGCTTGACTTCCCTTCCCCGTACCTCGATCAGCTCAATCTGCGCCGGGCAAAGTAAAGCTCCAAAAGCACCTGGATTACCTTCAGTGGGCATTGACAGCAGCGCTCTTTTAAATGTCAACTTCTGCTCTGGAAGATCTTCAAACGTTGATTCTTCCTTGTAATTCATAACCGAAAAGCCCAGAATATCCCGGTACAACGCAATTGAGTTCTCCAGGTCAGAGACACCAATCACAACTCCCAATACGCCGCCGGTCGGAGAGGTATTTTCAGAAAACCGATTGGAGTCTTCTACGATCTGAAAAACGTTATCAAAGGGATCCTTGAGAAAAAATGTACCTACCCCATTGGGAGTTTTCGAAGGAGAAGTCAGGATAATGGCGCCACATTCCTTGAGATGCTCAAATGCTTTAGCTAGATTTCTTACCCGCATTTTCACCGCATAAATCCCAAGATCCCCAGGCAAAATCTCAAAACCTGCTGGAGTTGGTGTTCTACTAGTAAACTGCCAAATCTCAAAGCCCCCGCCGCCCTGCATATTCATCGCAAGTACTGCGTGTCTTGACTCTGCTGTGCCGTTGGTGTATTTGGTCATGAGATTGGCGGTAGCCTCATCTTCAAAAACAGGTACATCCATCGAAAACGCCTGGCGATACCATGACCAAGCTTTATGTACGTCTTTTACCCCTATTCCGATTTGTTGAATCCCGTTGATTTGATAAGACTTTTCAAGCATTTGCCCCATTGTGAAGAAATAAAGAATACGATTTTTTTAACTTTTCCGGAGCCACACCCAAGTAAAACAAAGTAAATATCAACAGGTTGGCTAGTTGTATTCTCAGCCAAGAATTCTCCTGATACTTTCTCGCAGACACGGTCATGGACTTCGGAATGATAAAAAACTTTGTCTTGCTCTTGATTCTTTTGACCAATTCAAAATCCTCCATTAAACAAAATTGAGTATCATATCCTCCCAATGTATTGAAAAAATCACGGGTAATAAACAAAGTCTGATCCCCACCACCAGAAAAAATTCCATTGAACTGTGTAAACCAAGAATTTATGCGCAATAAAACTCTAGAGGAATTAAAGCGATACCGGAAGCAACCCGACTTATATCCTTCTCTCCACGCTTGATGAATATCTTCCGCAAAAGAACTCAAAGGCCTCGTGTCAGCATGGATAAAAAACAGCATATTTCCACAAGCCAGCTTTGCACCCAAATTCATTTGGATCGCTCTAGACGCGGTCTCAGATTTGACAACCCTGGCGCCCAATGACTCCGCAACTGCGCATGAATCATCCCGACTTCCTCCGTCTATAACAAACAGATCGACAATGTAATTGCCTGCGTTTTCTAATAAAAATGGAATCAATTCTCGGAGATTTTGAGCTTCATTTAATACTGGAATGACTACAGAAATCTCCAATTTATCATTCATGGCACGCGCTTGTATTGAAAATTCTTGACCGCGTGTTCGATGGTAACTTTTTGCAATTCACCTTTTTCGTAGAAATACCGATTCTCGTTACCGGATATAATCGTGCTAAGGACATTTGGTTCCTGCGTTTCTATCGTCGTAGTCAAACCAAAAACCTCCGAAATGAACCGCTCCCCTGCCGGAAGCTGCTCAAAAAATGCCCTTGTCGAGCACCATTTTACAAGACCAATGACCGGTTCATCGTTTTCAAATTTGTAGGATTTTGCATCGACTAGGTACTTTTTCCCATCCCAATGAATGGAAGATGCAAAATCACCTCTATTGGTTTTGGTTCGGGACTCGCTTTTCACAAAATATCCATTAACGTATCTGGAATGGGTGAACACCTCCAAATCCACACGTCCAAAAAACCAAAATCCGACTTTGCTCTCAGCGACATAGTGCAGTGTATCACCGACCTGATATTTTTTTACATTCAGGTCACCAATATTTAATCCCAGTACTACTGTTTCAAATTTTAAGACTTCTGTCTTTTGCTGTGAAAAAGAGGGATTTATGAGGAAAATGACCAATCCGGACACAAAAGCCCAGCGAATCGTTCTCGCAAAATCCTTTTCTAAAACGGTGAATGATCGATTCCGAAACATGAATAAATTTTGGTCAAGATGTCAAGTTGTAAATGTATCCGAAAATAACGTAACTAATCAAGGGAACTTTCCATCGGAATTGACCTGACTGATTATCGGCTTTGGTAACCACTTCCAGATCAAAAATCAAACGATGGCATGGCATCCTTTCTTATTCATCATCAAGCTACGAGGGCTATCAGAAATACTTCGGAATTTCTACGTGTTTGATTTTTTTGCGGAAAGTAAAATTCTGCCAATCTTCGAACGTATCTATATCAGATCGGATATTCAGAAATTCATAGTCCAAACCTAATTTATTAGCAATATCCAAAGTCAACTCCAAAACCTTGGAGGTGCTCCAGGGAATTTCGTCAAATACTTCCGGATGATACCCACTCATTCCCAATAGATAGTATCCCCCGTCATTAGCTGGGCCAATTACCAAATCCGAATGACTCAAAGCCATGTAGGCGTCATTCAAATCAGAAATTTCCAAATCCGCACAATCTGTCCCAATAATCACCACATTGGAATACCCATTTTCAAAAAGTTTTTTGAAAGCATTGTGCATTCGATCACCAAGATTTGATCCAGATTGTAATTCAAATTGGTAATCGTTTTTGCAATCCTCTGCCAGCTCAGGAACGAAATCTGAATAGAACAGGTATCTATCGACCTTGACTTGTTGAGCGATTTGATGGGTGTATGTTGTCAGCCAATTGTAAATCTCCAAAGCATGATCGTCACCTACGGAGGTGGCAAGTCTGGTTTTCACATGGCCTCGAATGGCATTTTTTTGAAAAATAATCAGTCCCGCCTTCATTTTGACGTAGCCCCTCCGCAGCTGGATCCTGCTCCGGCAGTGCATCCAAAACAGTGATTGTAGACTACAATCGACCGATCAGAAAGCGATTGAGCGTCCCAGTCAGACAAATGAGTCGACTTGGCCGCATCAACCTTCAGATCCAACATCTGATTGAAATCGCAGTCATATAAGTAGCCATCCCAGCCGACAGAAACCGTATTTCGACACATGACTTCTGCAGCCGCCAGGGGATTGAACGAAGATAAAAGTTTTTCCATGTAAAATTCATAATTTTCCGAACGAAGTAAATATTCCAAAAATCTGGAAATCGGAAGGTTGGTAATTGTAAAAAGCGAATTGAACTCCACACCAAATCTATCCCACAGTTTCGTTTTAAACTCTGCCTCCAATTCGGACTGCAAACCGGGTAGGAATGCCCCAGATGGATTGTACACCAAATTTAGTACCAAGCCAGTTCCCCTTCGCCCATAGCCCACTTGGTTCAAAAGTTTAAGTGCCTGAATAGACTTTTCGAAAACACCTTCACCACGCTGTGAGTCGGTCTTCATTGCAGAAAAATAAGGCAACGAAGACACGACCTCGATCCGATTTTTTGCAAAAAACCCCGGCAAATCATTGAATCTGGGGTTAGCCAAGATGATGGTTAGATTGCATCGGACGATGATTTTGAGCTCAGGTCGGATTGCGCGAATTTCCGACACGAACCACCTGAAATTCGGATTCAACTCGGGTGCCCCGCCGGTGAGATCGACGCAATTCATCGACTCCTCTCTTTGGATTACCTGTAGACACAGGTCCATGGTGTGTCTTTCCATGATTTCCTTTCGATCCGGGCCAGCGTCCACATGACAATGCTTGCACACTTGATTGCACATTTTACCTAGATTGATCTGGAAAACTTCAAGCGTCGTCGGCCGAAGGGGAAACAAACCGATCTTCTTGAGATGGCTTTGAAAATTGGATTCAGGCCCCCCAGGATGTCTTTTTTCTAAGATCATCAACTCCTCTTCGGAGTTTGACAGCGTATGCAGCTGCGCTTTGAGCGACTTCATTACATGGATATTTCTTTGATTTTATTCATCATTTGAGTGCTATGAACCAGAGAGGCTCCAGCTCGAATGGCTGCTGCCACATGGACTGCTTCCATCATTTGCTCTTCGTCACATCCTTTCTCCAAGGTATCTGTGGTGTATGCATCGATGCAATACGGACATTGCAGCGCATGCGCAACGCCCAAAGCTATCAGGGATTTTTCTCTCGCCGTTAGAGCTCCCTCTTTGAATACTTCCGCATAATATGCAAAAAACTTATCTGCCATCGGTTTTTGATATTCACCGATAGCACCGAATTTTTTAAGGTCTTCAGGATTGTAATAGGATTTCATGAGTTAGTTTCAAAGGATGTACGATTAGAACGTAGAAGCTGGATTGACTTGCGGAAAAATTTTTGTTCGGACAATACCGCCTAAAACCTTCCTGAAAGACGAATTTGGATCAAACTTAACCATGCTCCACTTATTATTGTGCAACCTTTTGCAATTATATTAGTCTATTAATTTACTAGACTTCTAAACTATAAAACTATGGCTTTACGATTAGGTGATATCGCACCGGATTTTTCCGCAGAGACTACCGAAGGAAAAATCAATTTCCACGAATACCTCGGCGATGGCTGGGGAGTGCTTTTTTCTCACCCGGCAGATTATACGCCTGTGTGTACGACTGAACTGGGAGCGGTTGCAAAACTCCGGGACGAATTTTCAAAAAGAAACACAAAGGTCATTGCGCTGAGTGTTGACGGTTTGGAAAGTCACAAACTCTGGATCGGTGACATCAACGAAACTCAACAAACCGAGGTTAATTTCCCTCTTATCGCAGACGAGGACTTCAAAGTGGCTAGACTCTATGATATGATTCACCCAAACTCAAGTGAAAAAGCAACGGTACGATCAGTATTCGTCATTGGCCCGGACAAGAAAATCAAGTTAATGATCACTTATCCGGCGAGTACGGGCAGAAATTTTGACGAGTTGCTGCGGGTGATCGACTCACTTCAGCTCACCGCTTATCATTCCGTAGCCACTCCGGCCAACTGGCAACATGGTGACGACGTCGTAGTCGTTCCATCTATCAAGACCGAGGACATCCCGGCAAAATTCCCGAAAGGCCACACCGTCATCAAACCTTACCTGAGAATGACCCCCCAGCCGGATTTGGACTAAACTGACCAGTCTAACGCAATGATGCCCCCAAAAAGCGATTACTTTTTGGGGGCATTTTTTTTCAAGTTATCCAGCTTCTGGAGAAGCTGGATTTATTTTGCGTGGATAGACTCGATAATATTCATCGCGAGACTGACATTCTCCTTGATCTCAGCGAAAGCTCTTTTCGCAATCAGGTCTTTTCTGAAAAGCTGAGAGCCCATGCCCACGCAGAGTACGCCGGCATCAAACCATTTTGTCAGGCTCTCCGCAGTGGGCTCTACTCCACCCGTTGGGATCAGCTCTATCTTGGGCAAAACCGCATGTACCGCCGGAACGAAATCATGTCCAAGTACATTTGCAGGGTAGATTTTCGCCAGCTCTGCACCAATCTCTTGGGCAAAAAAGATCTCCGAAACGGTTCCGCAACCCGGAATCCAAGGAATCTCCACCTTTGCGCAATATTCGCCCAACTCGGGATTCATCACTGGAGCGACAATAAATTCAGCCCCCATTTCGATAAATTCCTCCGCCTCATAGGCATGGTAGATCGTGCCCGCACCGAGGTAAATACCGGGTAATTTATCGGCAGCCTCTCGGATTTTCGGGAAGATTGACTTGGCTTCTTTGCCGCGATTGACCATCTCGATTACTCGCACGCCGCCTTCGTAGGCAGCATGTAGTAGGTCCAGACATACTTCCACATCTGGGTTGAAAAAGATAGGCATCATGCCGCCGGCATGCATTTTTTGAATAAAAGTTGTTGGGTTTCTCATTATCGTTTGATTTTTCCTACAGCTTCACCACTGGCCAGGTCAATTACTTCTTGAAGGGAACAAAGCAGAACATCACCGGGCACACTGTGCTTGATGGCTCCGGCGGCCATCGCAAATTCTATCGCCTCTTTTGGCTCCATGTGAAGCAAGCCATAGATCAATCCACCTGCGAAAGCATCTCCTGTACCGACTCGATCCACGATGTGGGTCATATCGTAGGATTTAGACGAATGAGAATTTTTCTCCTCATACAACACGGCTGATAGCGTATTGTGCGAGGAGCTCTGTGAAATCCGGTCTGTTTTGACAATGTATTGCAGGTCGGGAAATCTGTTAAAAGCCATCTCCCTCGCCGCCTCAAAATTCTTGATTTCCACATTAAGACACTGCTTGAAATCTCTCGTTCCAGCGATGAAAACATTGGTTAGCTCCATCAACTGAGGCATGATCTCGTGAGGCTCCTTGCCGAATTTCCAGAGGTTACTTCGATAGTTCAGATCACCGCTGACGGTGACACCTCTCTTTGTAGCTTCCCTCAAAGAGGTAAGCGTGAGTTCGGCGCATTCTTTGGACAAAGCCGGCGTGATCCCCGACCAGTGAAACCAGCTCGCACCGTCAAAAATCGCATCCCAGTTCAGATCCTTGCCGTCAAAATTGGCGAAGGCTGAACCCGCTCGGTCATAGATCACCTGGGAGCTGCGCTGCATCGCGCCATTCTCCAAAAAATAGATCCCAATCCGACCCGGAATAAACGGGATAAACTGAGTATCAATGCCGTTTTTGCGAAGCTGTCCGGCTGCGGCCCATCCAATTTCACTGTCTGGAAAAGCAGTCAGATGTGCAACATTCAATCCCCAGTAGGCCATCGCCGCACCGACGTTTGCTTCGGAGCCGCCAAATTCGACATCCAGGGAATGGGATTGGAAAAAACGTTGATTTCCCGGAGGCGACAATCGGAGCATGACCTCGCCAAGTGTGATTATTTTCTTCATTGAAGAATGATTTTTTCTCTAAGTTTGACCAAGTTAAGGAATAAAAATCATGAACAATACTTCCCTCCTTCTCGACCCATCGGACAATGTAGGAGTCGCACTGTCAGATCTAGAACCAGGTCAAAAAGTAGCTCCAAATGGCGTAGAGCTTGAAATTCAGGAATTTGTAGCTGCAAAGCATAAGTTTGCTATCCGGGATTTCCAGCCTGGCGAAGATATCCTGATGTACGGTACCATCGTCGGAGAGGCCACTCAGGCCATTCCGCTCGGTCATGCCATCACCCTACAGAACATTCACCACAAAACGCGGGAATATACCGCCGATCCCGGCAAATTCACCTGGACTGCTCCCGATGTTTCGAAGTGGAAAGACAGAACATTCAACGGCTATCTAAGAGCTGATAATCAAGCAGGTACAGCCAATTATTGGCTAGTTCTTCCAATGGTTTTTTGTGAAAATACGAATGTGCTCTTACTCAAGGAAGCCTTCGAAAACGCACTCGGATTCAGCACTCCCAATCCTTACGAAGTCCAGATCAAAAACTTGATTTCTGGCGTGCAGGGCAAAAAAATTACGGAAACGGTTGCGGATAAATCCGCCCCAACAAGCAATCGGATTTTCGAAAATCTGGACGGAATCCGCTTTCTGACTCACGACCTCGGTTGTGGCGGGACGCGACACGATTCGGAGACGCTCTGCGCCCTTCTCGCCGGCTACATCAATCACCCTAACGTTGCCGGTGCAACCGTCTTGAGCCTGGGCTGCCAAAACGCCCAATCCAGCATCTTGCTGGAAAAGCTCGCTCTTATCCAAAAAGGTCAGCCAAAGATCGTCATCATCTGCGATCAACAGCAAGAAGGAACCATAGAGCAACTGATCCAAAAGGCCATCCGGGAGACCTTCAACGGACTGGTCGAAGCAAATAAAAACAAGCGCCAGCCTGTGCCACTCAGCAAATTGGTCATCGGATTGGAATGCGGGGGTTCGGACGGGTTTTCCGGCATTTCAGCCAATCCAACCTTGGGAAGAGTTTCCGATTTGGTCGTCGCTTCAGGAGGATCAGCGATACTCTCTGAGTTTCCTGAGCTTTGCGGAGCTGAGCAAAATCTCATCAACCGATGCGCAGACCAAAAGATGGCGGACAAATTCATCCACCTCATGGAAAGCTACAACGATGCTGCAAAACGCGTTGGGAGCGGATTTGACATGAATCCAAGCCCCGGAAACATCAAGGACGGACTGCTCACCGATGCGATCAAGTCCTGCGGCGCCGCCAAAAAAGGCGGAACAGCTCCCATAGCTGACATCTTAGACTACACCGAGTACGTCAAAAATGCAGGACTGAACCTGCTTTGTACTCCTGGCAACGACGTGGAAAGTACCACTGGTTTGGCGGGCAGCGGAGCAAACGTGATCCTCTTCACCACCGGGCTGGGAACTCCCACCGGCAATCCAGTTTGCCCTGTCATCAAAGTGTCTACTAACACCAAGATGACAAACCGCATGTCGGACATCATCGATTTCAACACCGGGACGATCATCTCCGGAGAAGACACGCTGGAAACCTGTGGCGAAAAATTGTTGGAATTGGTCATCCAGGTCGCGAGCGGTGAGGTCACCACCAAGGCTGAAAAGAACAAAAACTACGATTTCATCCCTTGGAAAAGGGGCGTATCGCTGTAATCAAAAATGAAAGCCACAGCCCTTAACCATGGGCTGTGCTTTTTCTTCCCCAGCTTTGGGCGCTTCCATTTTCCCCTATTTGTAAAATCCTCTAAAATGGCAATCAACGACATCCAAATCCTCCAATTCGGTACGGGCAATTTTTTGCGGGCATTTCTAGGCTCTATGGTACAGGATCTGACCGAAGCTGGCAACCCCCTCAATATTTGCATCATCCAATCGACTTCGGGAAACGCTATCAATCGGCTTGCCGCTAGAGATTTCAACTATCATCTCCTCTCGGCGGGCTTCAAAAATGGACAGGAAGTCGAATCTATCAGCCAGATTACTTGCGTCAAAGCTGGGCTGACATTACCGGATGATGTTGAAACATTTTTTGAATATAGTACTTCTCCGAGCGTAAAATGGATTGTATCCAATGTCACCGAAGCGGGGATGGTCTGGAAAAGCGAAGGCGAATTTGCACAGTTCGCAGCATCCTTTCCTGGTCGGCTGACGCAGTGGCTGTTCAAAAGATTTCAAGCTATTCCTGAGGCTGATACGATAGTTCTCCCTTGTGAATTGCTCCCAAATAACGGAGACCTTCTGAGAGGTTTCGTGCTGGATCATGCGAAAGCTTGGGCGCTTTCTGATGATTTTGTCACTTGGATTGAAGAAAAAGTTACTTTCTTCAACTCGCTGGTGGACAGAATCGTACCTGGTTTCCCTTCACATCTGGATCTAACCCTGAAAGAGTCTGATCCATTTTTGGTTCAGGCGGAGCCTTATGCACTTTGGGCGATTCAGGGATCCGAATCTGAATACGATAAACTTCCATTTTTGAAGAGCAAATCCGAGGTGATTTTAGCAGATGACATCACTGGGTATGCGCTGAGAAAAGTACGAATCCTCAATGCGGCACATACTGCGATGACCGGCCATGGAATGCTAAATGGTGTCGAAACAGTTGGTGAATGGATCGGAGATCCGGAGCGGGAAAAATTCCTCCAAGAGATGATCGCAGAGGAGATCATCCCCACGATGAACCTGGACCGAGCGGCTTTGGCCAAGTATGCTGACGATGTACTTGATCGCTTTAGAAACCCATTTGTCTCTCACAAGCTGAGCGACATTTCCCTCAACAGCATAGCAAAACTGAAAAGCCGACTACTTCCGATCATGGCTGATTTCCAGTCAAAGAACGGCCAATATCCCACAAAACTAAGTAGCTGCCTACTTTCGATGATTCTCTTTTACCTCAGATATCCAGATAAAATCAGAGATGGTCAGGAAGTGAAAACCTGGTTTGAAAATGCTTGCAAAAATCAAACAGAATTGGAATGCTTAAAGCATGCGATGAAAGAATGGCTTCAAATAACATGGAATTCCGATCTGGAATCAGTCTACGACAAACTCTCCAACTAGTCAGAAAATCGAAGGATTTCTAAAAGCCAAGCCCAGCTGCGTACCTGGTTTTTGCTATGGAAATCTTCAACTTCGCCGCCAGCTCGCTAAGCGTCAATCGGGAATCGAACACAGAAACCTCACGCGCATTGACTAGAAAAAGGCTGGACTCGCCGATTTCAAATCTGCGCATTTCGCCCGCCAACAGGGCTTGGAGGCTTTTCACATTTTCGGAGAAGGTGTCCAATTGTTGGTTGAGAACACTCCAATTATTCAGCTCCGTCTCCAGCTTGGTGCGGAGCTGAATTTCTTTCAAGTCCCTAGAGTTTTGCTTGAAGTCGATCTTTGCTTTTGCCAATCCGACCGCTCCACGAGATTTGCGCCAAAGGAGTGGTGTATAGACCGAGACGCCCCATTTGTAATTGTTTTCATAGAATTGAGATTCCTCAAACCCAGAAAAGGATTCTGCCAAAAAATTGTATTTCAATTTGACGGTTGGAATAATCTGTTGTCCCTTCAGACGCTTTTCCACGTCCAAACTCGCCAATTCGTAATCTGTCAATTTCAGCTCGGGATGGCTGGCCACAGCCATTCGCAGCTCCTCAACATCCAAGCCCTGGGCAAAATCCTCAAACAATCCCTGAGGAACGATGGTATTGGCGAGCAGCATCGGACTTCCACTTTCGTCCCACAGGTAGGTATTCAACTCTTGGATAGCGGCGAAATAGGCATTTTCAGCGGACTGAAGCCGGTATTGCCTATTGAGCAATTGTGAAAAAGCCTCTACAGTATCGATCGCTGCAAGGTCTCCCTGTTCGAAACTTTTCTTCACAGAATTGAAGCGAAACTCTGCCAAGCTCACTCCTTCTGTTAGCACATGGCGATTTTCGTAAGCCATCGCCCAGTTCCAATACAGCGCTGTAGCATTTAGATTTAACTCATTTAGGAGCTTGGTTCGCTCTACTTCCGTCGATTGCTGATAGATTTGAGCCTGTCTCAGAGCAGCTCTTCTTTCGTCCAAAATCAAGCCCTGCCCGAGATTTACAGAAGCACCTGCAGACAACAGACCTCCCGAAGGAACTGTTGATTCGGGATTGAGGTAGCTGCCGGTGTTTTGCTCAAAAGCACCGTTCAGCTCGACCCCCATCCATGTAGGAATCGTCACTCCAGCTTCGCGCTTGTCGTAATAAGTGGTTTCCTTGTAGTCCTTCCTGTCCAGATTTCCATAAAGCAGAGGGTCAAATCCCCCACGCGCTTGCCTCACTTCCATCTGTCCCATGCGTAAATTGAGCTCAGCCTGAGCGGAGACGGGGTGATAAAGCCGCACCCATTCCATGTATTCCTGAAAGCTGAGTAGAAGCGTGTCCTGCGCTCTCACATTCATGCACCAAAAAATTGTCAGCAGAAGGAAGATTGCCTTTTTCATTTCTTGGACGATTCGATTTGATCTTTTTGCTCTTGCGTATAGTAGTCAGCGGGAAAGCCATTGAGTTGACGCCAGATCTCATACCAGACCGGTACGTCGTTGAGGATAGCGATACCGTCGGCACCCGATCCTATGCGGAGAGGCTCCGGCCAGGGAGATTCTTCCGCGTCCTCTACCACGAGCACCCGATATTGGTTATTGTTGCCAGCAAATCGATCGATAGCGACAATCACCCCTCCAAACGTTCCGTTGGAGATCTGTGGCCAGCCGGAAAAAACAATCGCAGGCCAACCATCGAAAATAAATCGAACCTTATTTCCAACTTCCATCAGGGGCAAATCTACCGGCTGCACATACATCTCTACCGCCAAATCCGCATTGGCGGGGACAATATTTACGATTTGATCCCCTTCTTTGATAGTCTCTCCGATACCCACTTGGATCGCCTTGGCAATGTAGCCATCCTGCGGCGCCAGAATATGGCGGTATCCGGTTCTACGCTCGTAGTTGGAGTATTGATTTTCCAACTTAGTGGTACTTGCTTCCGCGTCAAACTGGGAGGACATCGCAGTGAGTCTTTCGGATTCGGCCTTTGCGAGCTTGTCCTTGAAGTCGTTGTCAATCGCTTCCAAATCTATTCTGGCGGTGATGAGTTCATTCTTGCTGCTCAAAAGTTTATTCTCAGAAGAAATCAATTTCGCTTGAACTTCCTGGAATTTCAGTTTGCGGGATTCTAGGTCGGTCAATGATCTTAGTCCTTCTTCATATAGATTTTCGGAGCGCTCCAGCTGATACTTTCCGATATCATAGTTTACTTTTGCCTGCACGAGTTCAATGCTGTCCGACTGAACTTTCAGCTCTGCCATGCGAAGTTTGTTCTCAGCCTGTTGGATTCGCAGGATGTTGTTTTTCTGCAAAGCGTTGATCTGAGACTGGAGCGCATCTACTTTTCCAGCGTAAGATTTCGCGGTCAGCGCCTTGGCATCCACCTGCATTTGCGTGCGGGGCAAAAGAAGGGAATCAAAATATTCATCCTTGACTTCCGAAATTCTCAAGATCGTATCCCCTCTAGACACAAAATCACCCTCGGCTACATACCAGGCTTCAATTCTTCCGGCGAGGATCGAATGAACGGTCTGGGGTCGTTGATCTGGTCGCAATGCGGTCACATACCCTTTAGACCGTACATTTTGAGTCCACGGGAGAAACAATACTATAAAAATACTCAGGATCATCCCGGTGATAAGCCTGAGTCTCCGCTGGTTTTCCTTTAGTGGAAGCGTCATCACAAGGCTTTTGGAGCCGCTAAATGGAATTGATTCCTTGATCTTATTGGATGAGATGTTTAGCATAGAATCAAGGGTTTAGTTGCTTATAATCCTGATAACTCCCCTGGAATCTGACACGTCCTGATTCCATCCAGACCACTTCATCGGCCCGGCGGAGGATAGACTCGTCAAAACTCACCATCAACAGCGTCCAATTACCGTTGAAAAGGTGCTCAACCACCCGTTCTCGTACTTCATCTTCAAGGTCTTGTAGGACATTCTCCATGATGAGCGCTTTTGGCCATCCCACAAACCCCCGGGCCAGGAGAATCTTTTGGGCGAGAGATTTGGATAGTCCACGACCCTGAGGCTGGAGTATTGCGTCCAGTCCATTGGGTAAGCGGTATAGATAGTCCTTCAATCCGACCAAGTCCAAGATATATTCCAACTGACCCTGATCGAAGTCCATACCCATCAGAATGTTTTCTCCGATCGATCCGTGAAATATCTCCTGCAACTCTAGAAAATCCCCGACCATCGCCCGGAATTTCTCCAGATTCAAGTATTCCAAAGACAGGTCGTTTACAGACACCGTACCTTGATATTCTTCATAAAGACCTGCAAAAAGAGCCATCAGCGCACTTTTTCCACTTCCGCTCTTACCCGTTACTACTACTTTTTTGCCGGGATTGATGGTCAGACTTACTCCCTTCAGTATGGGTTCCAATGAATCTTGAGGCTGAAAATGAACATTGTCCATCGCAAACTTCAGTCCTTCTGGACTGGAGGTGATGATTTTCTCCGAAGGACTGTGATGTTCCAACTCCAAATCCATTACCTGCCCGAGCTTTTCGGTAGCCACCAGTGTATCATACACTGTCTCCAAAGAAAGGATGAGTTTTTCTACCGAGTTGATCACCATCAAGATAATTACCTCCGCAGCGACAAACTGTCCGATTGATATCTGATCATTGATCAGCAACAAACTCCCCGCGATCAATAGGCTGGTGACAATGAACACTTTGAACCCCACCATCACTTTGAATTGAAAGATCAAAATATTAAAATGCCGATTTCGAAATTCAATATATCGCTGGATCAGCTTGTCTGCCCGTAGGATTGGCAGCCGGGTATCACCGACCAATTTGAAGGAATTCAAGGTTCTGCCCACCTCCTCTAGCCAATAGGCCGTCTCGTATTTATAGGTTGACTCCTTCAGGGCCGTTTCCATCCCCCGGGGTGCAGAGAGATAGAAGATCAATGCCAAAATCCCGATCAGCGTCAAGGAGAAGAATATAAACGTGGGATGGTAAATAGAGAGCAGAAGCAGACCAAAAATCACCTGGAGCAGCGCACTGGAGAAGTCGACCAAAATCTTCGAAATTCCTTTTTGTAGATTAATTGTGTCAAAAAATCGGTTGACAATCTCAGGACCGTATTTTCCGTGCATGATCTCTGTCTTGATCCGCGGCAGTCGGTAGGCAAACGACAGCCCCGCCTTGGAAAAAATCCGCTGCTGCAGTTTTTCTGTGATTTGGAGTTGAGAAATCTGCAAAAATCCGCTGAATGCCACTCCAAGGCCGACCACAATCACCAAGATAATCCACGAAGTGCTGATCCTTCCGCCAAGAATGAAGTTTAAGATCGCTTGGATTCCCAAGGGAAGCGACAACGTGATCAGGCCATTTAGAATCGCATAAAAGTAGATCGCATATACCTGTTTTTTTTCCTCCTGGAGCAATCCAAAAAATCGCTTCAGAGGTGTCATTTCGGTCTGGCTAGTCATTGGCAATGGCGTTGAATACAAGCTGGTGAAAAAACCGATAGCGTTCGCTCCCATCGCGGGAGGTCTCGGTCATATCCGGTAAATGGACTGAATTGAAGGCCTGACTCAAGCTGGCCTCCATTACGGTAGATACCAGGGTTTTGGGAAATTCGTAACTAGGATTCACTTCGCTAATAATCTTTGAGATCCTTTGTCTAAAACTGTATACCTGATCAAAAGCTCCGGATTCATGTTCCGTGTCCACCGATTTGGTGAAATAGGCTTTGATTGACTCATTGATGACTAAGCTTCTGAGCATCTTTGGATCCAAATATTCATTTTCTAAATAACAGGGACCATCTACCATCAACTTAACTCCGATATCCAGCCGCTCAGCCGGGTCGTGAATGTTGGTCGTAGAGAATACCAAATTGTGCTCCATCCAGGCCCAATACCAGGCAGAAAGGTACTGCAACAGCCTGTGTTTGTTTTCGAAATAGCGATAAATTGCAGCCTCGGTACCCCCCGTTTTTTGGGCGAGTTTTTTAAATGTAAAAAACTCCAGACCTACTTCAAGCAGCATCTGAGCACCTTCGCGAACAATTGAAACGCCCAAATCCGAGCTGAAAGGCTCCTTTACGTAAAGGTTTGGATTGACGTCAACCCGGATTTTTTTAATGATCGATTCCATTTACCAAAAAGAGTGTATGCGATCACCTAACGGAGCAAACCCCAAATTGTTTGTAAAGCTTCGATAATTGTTAGCAGATGTAACAAATAATTAATATTACTACCCTCATCTAATAGCGCTCGAGATCAACAAATCCATGGGAATAATTTCCAGACTTGCCTCATGAGTAGCTTCCAAAAAAACACGAGGTGCGCAGCCAGACTGATAGGCTTCCATCCAGCGGGTTGCACAAAGACACCATCGATCGCCTGGTCTTAGTCCCGGAAAATCAAACTCCGGCCGAGGCGTACTCAGGTCATTTCCCCGACTCTTTGAAAAGACTAAAAATTGGGTGGTCAGCTCCACACACACCGTATGCATTCCGACATCTTCCTCACCCGTTTCGCAGCAGCCATTGCGATAAAACCCTGTCATCGGCGCAGTACTGCAAGGCAGCAGTTTTTCGCCAAATACATTTTTTGCCATAGTCCAATCTACAAAATTTCGAAAAACTAGGTTAAAATTCAGTCCCTCAGCAATCAATACCCTCTGTATTTCAACCTACTCATACCATACAAATACAGCACTTTGGAGTACCGCAGCATTGCCGGAAGTAAGACAATATTCAGCACGACGACCATAGTCATGTACATCCAAAACTTTGGAACGTCGACCAGCAAGTTGATCGTGGTGAGTGAAGTGATCACCAAAGCCACCGAAAACGCATAACTGATATACATCGCACCGTAGTAGAAATCGGGTTCCGGATGGAAATTGGCAGCACAGACCTTACAGGATTTGTTGACCTCGGTGAGTTTTCGATAACTCAATACATTGACCGAATACAATTTCCCTTCGCGGCATTTTGGACACTTGGCTCCTACAATGGCCCGACCCAAAGATTTTGACATACTTCCTGTTCGATGGTAATTCACGACTCCTATCCTGATTGGGATCAAAGGTACTGCATCGTCCGTGCTAAATGAAGGCAAAACGAAAATGGAGCCTTTTGAGCTCCATTTTCTATCTAAATTCCTCCAGATCGTAGTCCTTCCCCTTACCCCATTGCAGGAGTTCGTGGATCGTGTAATACTCCAAGGTGTCCAGATCTTTGATCTTGAAATCGTCGCCATGAAGCCGGGACATAATCTCGATCATCCGGATTTCTCCCTGATTGACCAGGCGATAGACCCTCCCCACCCGTAGGTTGTCGAGTGCAATCGGCATCAGACCTTTGGTTTAACCAACGCACCAGTAGCCTCAAAGGTGATTTTTCTTTCAGGTGCTGTGATCGCTTCAATTTCTTCCTTAGTTCCACCTTTATCTTCGGCGTAGTGTCTAAGCGTCTCCACATCGGTTTCGGTCAGGGTAGCTACTCCTTCGATCACGATCGGAAATCCCTGGGAATTCGTTGGTAAGAAAAATCCGTAGTCTTTGAAAGTAACCCGCATGGATTCGCCATTGGGCAAGTCCATTGCAAACCAGCAACCTTTTTTCGTACACACTTCCTTGATCTCTCCGGAAACTTTTCCGACAAATTCACCCTCAACTTCAACCGAAGAAATCATCTCGGCGGTACTGAAGATCTCGTCCGCTTGCACAATATTCCCGTAGTTGCCAGGTACAACTTCCGCTTCCCCTACTACTTCATAGGTCGTGGTGACCGCTACTTCGTTTTTCTGTTGGCAGGAAAAAACAAGCGTACCCGCCACGAGAGCGATTTGCAGAATTGACTTTTTCATAAAACTTTTATTTTGTTCAAAATTAACTCAAAAGACGGTTTGGTAAAACACCATTTCAATATCCCCACAAAATCGATTGCAAACGCCACTTTTCCCGTCGAATAATTGGTGAATTTTCAAACAGAAAAAACTTTCTGATTAATTCTATCAACAAAACTTCGATTTTTTTAACAATCCTGTAATTTTACCTCAACAAAGACCTATTGACCCTGCACTCATGCCCCAAACCAAAAAGTTCATCATTGATTTTGACAGTACATTTACCCGAGTAGAAGCCCTTGACATCCTGGGTGAAATCAGTTTGGCAGGAGACCCCCAACGTGATTCCAAGCTTCAGGCCATCAAAGACATTACGGATCGGGGCATGGAGGGTACAGTTACTTTCCGTGAAAGTCTGGAAAAAAGAATCGAAATTCTCCAGGCGACCCGCAGCCAGATCAACGATCTGATTGAGGCGTTGAAGCAAAAAGTATCCAAATCCTTTGAGCGTAACAAAGAGTGGCTGGAGGAAAACTCCGACGACATCTACATCGTCTCCAACGGCTTCAAAGACTTCATCATCCCCATCGTCTCCATCTACGGAATCAAAAAGGAAAATGTCTTTGCCAATGATTTTGTCTACGACGAGAGCGGAAGAATCGTCGATTTCAATCGCGAAAACCCCCTGTCCAAAAACAACGGCAAATCAGAAACCATCAAAAATGTGAACCTTGACGGAGATATCTATGTCATTGGTGATGGCTATACCGACTACGAAATCAAAGCCTCCGGGCTTGCCAATAAGTTTTACGCGTTTGTGGAAAATGTGCACCGCCCCAAGGTGGTGAGCCAAGCGGACCACATTGCGCCAAGTTTCGACGAAATCTTATACATCAATAAATTGAACACGAAGTTTTCTTACCCAAAAAGCCGGATCAAAGTTCTCCTCCTGGAAAACGTCCATCCCGTAGCCGTTGAACTTCTCAAGGAAGAAGGCTACCAAGTCGAAGTTGCCGTCGGCGCCTTGAGCGAAGAGGAGCTTTGCGAGAAAATCAAAAACGTCTCTATCCTTGGCATTCGTTCCAAGACCAACGTGACCAAAAAGGTTTTAGAAAATGCCAACCGACTTTTGGCGGTCGGCGCTTTCTGCATCGGCACCAATCAGATCGACTTGGAAACCTGTCAGGAAAAAGGTATCGCAGTGTTCAATGCGCCTTTTTCCAACACCCGCTCTGTCGTGGAAATGGCCATTGCCGAAATCATCTTCCTGATGCGAAGGTTCTTTGACAAATCCGTGGGGATGCATCAGGGAGTTTGGGACAAGTCTGCTACGGGATCTTTTGAAATCAGAGGAAAGAAACTCGGAATCATCGGCTACGGAAACATCGGTGCCCAGCTGTCGGTCTTGGCAGAAAACATGGGCATGAACGTGTTCTACTACGATGTCATCGAAAAACTCGCCCTCGGCAATGCCACCAAAGTCGATTCACTGGATGAATTGCTCTCGACCTGCGATGTGATTTCACTTCATGTCGACGGAAGAAAGGACAACAAATGCCTTCTCGATCGCGAAAAAATCAGCTTGATGAAACCCGGAGCGATCCTGGTCAATCTGAGCCGCGGTCACGTCGTCGAAATTCCTGCACTGAGAGACGCGATTCTATCAGGACAGTTGGGCGGATGTGCTGTGGACGTGTTTCCAGAAGAGCCCAAGAATAATAAGGAGCCTTTGGTTTCCGAACTTTTGGGACTGCCCAACACCATCCTGACTCCACACATCGGAGGAAGTACACTGGAGGCGCAGGTCAACATCGCTCGATTCGTGCCGGGCAAAATCATGGAATACATCAATACCGGCAACACCTACAATTCGGTCAACTTCCCGAATATCCAGTTGCCATTCCTGAAGGATGCCCATCGCCTGATCCATATTCACCACAATGAGCCTGGGGTTTTGGCAAAAATCAACCAGGTCCTAGCGGACTATAACATCAACATCGTCGGCCAATATCTGAAGACCAATGAAAAGATCGGGTATGTAATCACCGACATCGACAAGGTCTATGAAAATGAGGCGATAGAGGCACTGAAAAATATCAAAGGAACGATCCGATTCAGAACGCTTTATTGAGCAAAAAGGAACTCTTATTTTAAAATGCTAGCTGAATTTTCGGCTGGCATTTTTTTTTCTGAAAGTCTGGTTAGCGTATCCCATAGTTGTTCCGTGATATCAGTTTTTGCTAAGGTGTTTCTTTGGAGAAAA
>NZ_BAAAFI010000031.1:0-32676 GCF_039523455.1 Algoriphagus jejuensis
AACTGCTTCCCTCAAACTGGCAAGAATACCGACTTAAATAAAAATCCCTTTTCCTACGAGACGGGGTTGGTCGGATGGATACAGATGAAATGAAGGACAAGAAAGGGTTCTATAGACCCGCCGGATTGCTCATACCGCATCCGTTTGAGAAATAAATTGATTAAACACGGCAATCAGTTTCAATCAGCTTGAAAACTAAATGCCGTTGGTTTAAATCCTTTATTGAAGAGTATAAAACAAAAATGCGTGAACATTCAAATGTTCCCGCATTTTTTCTCTGGCTTAGACAAACTGAATATTGATGTACTTTTACTAATAACCGAAGGCTGATTCTAAAATATAACCAATTGACTCAATTCCAAGGGTTGATATTTTACTACTGGTTACTTGTCAAGTAAGAGTAGGCGATTAGACCTACAACAAGGCTTGTGACGAAGTTTTAAAAGACAATTAACTAGCTTTCATCCCAGTCAGATCCTTCTGATCCAGAATGCCCCCGGTTCCCGGCCTGTTTGCGATTTAAAAATCGGGAATTTCTCCCCAAACACCTCCCTATATTTGTGGGAAAGGAAATTGACAGCACCAATTATTTCAAACTTTGAATTGAATGAAAGAAAAGCTTCTAGGAGATATTGTTCATTCCAAAGCTTTTTGTCCCCAAATATCCATTCGTCAAGGTAATCTTTTGGCGAAAAAATATCGTGGATATGCACTATTACTCCAGGCTGAAGAATTGGCAATATTTCTAGTATTTCGAAAAGCACATCTCCCTGTGGCCTAATCACATGCGAAGAATCAATAAAAAGAAAATCATCCTTTTCTAGCGTCTCAAAAAAAGAAAGTTCAATTTCCTCTACTTTGTCCCTCCTGAGCTCTACGTTAACTTTCTCAAGCCATGGTTGCTCATAAGGTTCTATACAAATGTGTGTACATTTGTACTCACTATTTTCCACGAAATTTCTTTCAATTGCATTGATTACCATCAATGTGGAATTACCGCTACCGATCTCAATGATCCTCCTAGGCTTGAAAAACCGTACCATACTATAGAGATATTCTGAATCTCCCGACGCATACATACTATTATTATAATAATACTCTGCATGCTTCTGCTTTTCCAAAGGAAATTCCTTCAATTCATCAGCGAAATGAAACTGATTTAGTATTTCAAGTTGCCGTTCAATATTCCAATCGATCCCTTTAAGCACTCGATCTTCACGTAAAGACTTCTTAAGATGTTTTTTGGGGTTAGTTAGCGGCTGATAATAGTGGTCTAAAATAGGAAGTATTCCCAAATCAGAAAAGATCTTATCATTAGACTGAAGACGCGGCCCGTTACTGGTAAATCTCAGCCACAATGCGGAAAAATAAGTCAATGGTAAACCTAGCAACAATACAATTTTCTTTAAATTACTTTTCATCTCTAGATCAATTTAATATTATAAAAATAAAAAATTCAATATATAGATCTAAATTTAATCAATAGCCAAATTAATTGTTCACAACACTAAATACTTATAAGAAATACTGAAACTACGACAAAATCTAAACCTGCTCTTCTAAATATTCAACTTCAGAATTCTCTCTTTTTAAAAATTCACTAACTTTCAAATAGGTTAAAATCAAAGATAATTGTCCGGTAGAATAATCACTTAGACTACCCGATAGGGCTTTCTTATCCAACAGATTATTTGCTGGAAGCATCCTTTTAATTTCCGAGACGTATTGCCTAGCGCTATCACTAGGAGCAGAACTGCTTTTGAATATTGACTTCAAATGCTCCTTTGATTTCCTGGACAGAAACTGGTTCGAAAGTCCTTTTATAAAGGAATACAACCCTTTGTTAACTTGAAACTTACCCTTTGAAAAATTCTCGTTACGGATTTCAGCCACCTCACGATTAAGACGCGATATAAACTCAAAATAGAAGAGTTCCTGTCTCTTGATTTGCGGACTTATGCTCATCATCAAAGAAAAAAATCTTTTGCTCAGAAATGGAGTCGTTGACCAGAAGTAATTCCTATTTCGGTCTTCTCCCTCAAATATATACCGTTTCATCCGAGCTCTCAAAATAAATTGCTCAAGCTTATTGGAACTAGTCTTCGCAGGCAGACTCCGAATATAAGAAAATATTTGATTTTCTAGATCTTTACTAGATATGCCTACTATTGCACTGGCATGTTCTACTGAAAACTCATGATTTTCTCTAATTATAAATTTAAATAACTTATAATCATCATTGAACTTCAAATTTCTACCTAGATCAGGAAATACTTTGTCACCACCATCACCTGTAAAAAAGGTAATATCATTTCCAAATTTTTTCTGTACCTCAGCACAAAATTGATACAAATAATAGAACCTACAGGGCTGAATACTCATTTTGATGTTCATCAAACTATCAACATCCTCGAGAAATGAATCCCTACTCAAGGCAACTTTGTGCCATTTTATCCCCAAAGAATCCGCGATTTCTTCCGCAATTATTGAATCGTAAAGCGCAGTTTTCTCAGCATTTTCAAATGTCACCCCCGCCAAAGCCTTACTATTTTTAACAAGTCCCGCGGCCACCGATCTAGAATCCATCCCACCACTCATCGACAAAACGTTTATTTCATCCGCTCTAACAGAGCAAGCTTGCAGGAAAATATCGGCCATATTAAGCAGAAGATCTTCGGTAATTACTCCTACTGTTTTATTTCCAAAATCATAGGTTTCTGGCTTTCTTTTGACTCTAAGATCATTTCTAAGCGTATCTACTTCTATGAAATCGTCAATTTGCAGAAAATACAAATTATCAAACCAAGTCCTATCGGAAAGATTGTAGTCGAAAACCATAAATTCAGCAAGATTCACTTTGTTTATCTTAGACCTCATAAACAAGGCAGCAATACTGATTTGACGGGAAACTATCCATTGCTGACCATCACTTCCAAAATACAACGGCAATCGATTCAAATGGTCTCCGACTACCAGGATTTTATTGCTCCTCGTATCAATTTTATAAAAGAAAAACTCTCCATCGAGATTAAATGAATAATGAGTTAATCTATCATCCATACTGTCCGCGCCAACCGATTTGAGTTCTGCCGCGATAGATTCAAAGGATTCTCCAAAAATTCTTCCTTCCAAAATCAGGAGAATACCTTGACTAATCTCTTGTTGAAAAATTGGATAGTTGTAGTTGCTGGAGTTCAGTACAACTATAGTTTCGTTTCTATAAATTACACTTTGACCTTCCAATATTCGATCCAAATTGGATCCACATGAGCAAATTGTTATTCCTACCATACTATTACATTATAAATCAGACAAATTGTTTTTCTTAAAAAGTACTATGTTGAAATACCTTCTGTGTATCTATTTTCTAAAATACTTTAATAGAATGTGCAGACCAGATGTTTTAACTACAAATTCAGCCACACTATCTGTATCATTGGGATCCAACCTCTTAAGTCTATAAGGGTCGGATTGAATAGAATTATACCCCTTATCTATAGTAAGACACGATTTATAACCCGCTTGCTTGGCAATCTCAATTTCTCTATCGGTATAGTCGCCATTTGGAAAAGCCAGTGAATTAATTTGAAAATTATATTCCTTTTCAAGTGTCCTTTTACAATTTTCAATTTCAAATTTAGCTACTTCATCATCACACTTTGGAAGGCAAGGATGAAAAAAAGTATGGGACTGCATGTCGATATAAGAACTCATTTCAATTATTTGGTTTTTATTCAAAGCCTGTGGACTATCGAATTCCTTTTCGGGTATAAATCCGTGTTTTTCCATCAAAACTAAGCGATCTTTGTTAGATAGTCTTTTTAAATACGAGTTCGAAAAAAGCTCTCTGTTATATCTAAACCAGTAATGTCTATTAGTATTGATAATTCCAGAATTTAAAAATATTGTAACTGGGATATTATGCTTCTTAATAATTGGAAGAAGCTGATAATTACTAATTCTACCGTCATCGAATGTAATAATCAAAGCCCTCTTCGGAATCAGACTTTTATCTTTACTCTCAATTGCCTTCAAAAAAGTTTGAAGTGAGATAAGATTGTAATTTTCTTTTAAGTAAACAAATTGCTTTTCAGCAGTAGATGGCATAATCTCATGATACACAAGTATAGTCACTCGGTTTTTTTGAAATACCAACCTCATCAAATAAGGTAGTCCACTATAGAATAGGATCTTGAAAAGAATATCTTTCATAAATCTATTATTTACTGTTTTTAAATGCAACCTTGTAGAGGTCTGCTAGACGTCTCGTTATGGTATGATTGCTGAACTGGTCTTTTTTCAAAAAAGCATCTCTAATACCACTGTTTTGGTTTTGGAAAGTCTTATCCACCAATTCCGCCAATTCTTTTGGATTGTGTGAAGATGCTATAAAACAGTTAGGCACATCTTTTGTCATCTCTGCTACATCACCAACAGGAACAGATACTACCGGTAGCCCACAGGATAACGATTCTTTAATAACCTGTGGCGAACCTTCTGTTATTGATGTCATCAAAAGACAATCAGAGCTGATAATGATATTCTTCACTTGAGCCCTACTTGAATTTTCAAGATTTTTAATAATTATCTTATGATTATAATCGTCCTCTAACACCTTCACCGCTTCTAAAAACAACGGATAATTTTTGACGGATCTAGAGGGACTGCTAGGAAACAATATTGTTTTTTCAATCCTACTTTCTCTTTCAAATATACCGGGATTAAAAAAATCTGTATCTACTCCGCAGGTCAATACTTCAACATTTTTGTTATATCTCAGGGCATTGTCTTTCATTCCAGCATTCTGGACAAACACAACAT
Source organism: Algoriphagus jejuensis (assembly GCF_039523455.1). Lineage (NCBI taxonomy): Bacteria > Pseudomonadati > Bacteroidota > Cytophagia > Cytophagales > Cyclobacteriaceae > Algoriphagus > Algoriphagus jejuensis. The sequence continues at coordinate 4,822 of NZ_BAAAFI010000031.1, forward strand.
CGACTTTAGAGATAATCCTTTTACTGAACCAAACTTGTAAGTAATTACTTCCCCGATTATTGAAGTCACTGCCATGTAATGTCAAAAAAACCTTTACCGACGGTCTATAGAACAATAAAAAAAAGCCGGAAATACCGTAGTGGACGTGTATAATATCAGGCTTAAATTTTCTAATCCGCTTTGGGATCTGAAATATACTTTTAAAATATTCCAACTTGGATCTGTGAACAGACTGGATTAAAAATATTTCATGTTCAAATTCATGATTTTTTTTAAGATCTTCAATTTGCTCTTTTATGAATATTCCGTGCAACGGATGTTTTTCCGTTGGAAACATATTTGTTATGAACAAAATTTTCTTCATTGGATTCAGCGTCTCTATTTTAAATACTTTAAGAATATTTCTTCATGCAAAGCACTACATCTAGCTATAGAATAGTTGTCCAAAAAAAATCTTTCCAAGGTCTCTTTTTGAATCTTGTATGGTTTATTTACAAACCTACTTAAAACTTCGTAGTAACTTTCCTCATCGATGCCAGTTGACATGTATCCTATTTCACCTTCTTGGATGATGTCTCGGATTCCTCCTACAGGCGTACATATTGGAACGCATCCTAATGAAATCGCTTCAAGTAGCGAAATCGGAAGCCCCTCAAAACGTGAGCTAAGACAAAAAGCATCACTTAGTCTGAGATAGTCGCCAATATTACTTTTCTCCCCCAAAAAAAACACACCGTCCCCGGCAATATCAATTAGAAACTTGGCTTCATCTAAGTCATAGCCTCTTCCAATAATCAACAAAATAGCATTTTGATGTTTACTTCTAATTTTATTGAATGCTTTAATTAATACACTATGCTGTTTCTGATCTTCATGAAATCTTGAAAGATGGACCAAAACAAGATTTTCAGGACTAGACTTTAACGAGTTTACTTGTTTTCTTACTTCTTCGAATTGACTTGATATGGACGGAGTCGCACAAGCATTATTTATTAGCTCGGAATTGTCGAGGTTGTAGTATTTCTCATAGGAATCTTTACTTTCTTCTGAAATAGTAATTGGAATAATAAGACCTCGCTTATAGAAAAACTTTCTGAGATGAAACTGATATCTTATCTTGCCATCAAATGACGCATCATTGTGAATAGTATGAAAAATAACTTCCTTTCTATTAAAAACTGAGCGTAACAGAAAATAGAAGACTACTTGTAGATGTGTGTGGATTATATCGGGTTTCAGCCCATCTATGAATCTATTAAGTCGGTAAATATCACGCAAGTTAAAGCCATTATCGATAGGAAAATTGATGTAGTTTACACTTTTGTGAATTTGGTTTTGAAATAAATCCGAAGAATCTCCCCTTAGCGTTATAATGTATACCTCATGGGTCTCAGCTAATTTATTAGATAAATCAACGACAAATTTCTCCGCTCCACCTTGAATAAGCGCATAAATCACTTGGACAATTTTCAATTTTTTTAGCATTACATTTTAATTTAGTTTACTATAAATAGAAACCAGATCCTTCACTATAGATTCCCAACTTAGACTTCCATTCAAATTAAACCTCTTAATATTATTTCCCATTTCTATGTTCACCTCGGGATTCTTAAACATCCATATAATGCTGTCAGCAAGTGCAGAAATGCTATTTGGCTCTATAAGTAAACCCGTCTGATTATGCACTATCATCTCTTTTAAACCTCCTACATTTGTCGCAACCACCGGAGTGTCCAAAGCAAACGAAGTCATTATGACGCCACTTTGCGTGGCATCCTTATATGGACAAACAACAAACTTAGATTCTTGAATCAATGTTACTAGCTCGTCATTAGGGATATATCTATTCAAAAATGTATAGTTCGAAAATTTTTTAAATTCAGATACGTTGAAATCAAAATCTCCACTTCCTGCTATCACTAATTTTGATTCTGGAAATTCATCGATAACTACTCGGAACGCTTTGCATAATTCCTCAATTCCCTTGTAAGGGGAAATTCTTCCAAAAAACAAGATTTGATTTGGGTTTATGGCTTTTTTCTTTTGAGATCCGAATTTCCGTAGATATGTATAGGAACCAAGTCGTGAAAAAAAGATGTTGCTAGGCTTCTTGCCGGAATTCCCAATGAATAGATCTGTTTGACTATTATTAAGAAGTATTATATTACTAATGTGCCTATAATTAAATTTTCTAATCGCATTGTCCTTCTTTGATGCCTCACCCGAATGCGGAACAGGGTCATGGACAGTTAATACTTTACGATTCCTATTGGAATATAGAAAATATAAAAAATTAAAATTCAAGAAGTTATTGCAATGGATTACATCTGGTTTAAATTCCCGTATCAATTTTGCGAATTTATATTGCAATAAAAGATTAGAAGCAGAATAGACCTTCTTTGAAGATCTATAAATTACAGACATTCTATCTAAATCTATATAATCTGAAAACTTGTTTAGCTCCTCAAAATATTTTGCAGGATATATTCCAGCTACATCAATAGTAGTTTTAAAATCTAAAGCAGTACTTTTCCTGGAATACGGAGGAAGGTCCAAAAAAAAATGCAGATCAGTGCCTTTAAATAGCTCTTTCAAAAGCGACAAATCCATATCAAAAAACGGGGCGCTCGATATATAAACAACTTTCATGAGTTAAACTTTAGAAACAACATAAGCAGGTGCTCCAGGACGTCTACTATCGTGAGCCTCTCTGACTAACTTCCTCCTTAACAATAACTTAATCACCTGTTTCAACTTATATCGCTCATTTAATTTAACTTGATTATAAATATACAACACTAATGTGGTGCTGATGGCGTAGTGCACCGTATAGATACTACCTGAAGTGAGACAGGTGAATAAAAGCATCCAAAGGTAATATTTACAATAGTAATATTCTTTGGGCAATATTACAGTAAATGATTTATACCAGATAAATAACCAAGCAATTATACCAATAATTCCAACCTGAGAATATAGCCCAATTATACCCACGTCCTCCAGAAACATTCCTTTTTCTATTAACCGAATTGTGACTGCGCCGTAATCACTTCTATCGGCTGGAAAACCGTTGCCCATGATCTTAGTATAAAAGGTATCCGAAAACTCTGTGAGATAGTATCCTCCGGTTATAAAGCGGATATACTTGGTCCCTTCGCTTGTGGTGTCATGAGTTTCTTGATATAATCCTTCAATCACGGGCAAATTTAATGCTCCAACATATATTCCGCCAATAATTAATAAAAACGAAACTATTATTTTCTTTGCCAAAGAAAGCTGAAACCCGAAGTGCAAAAAATATAGTATAACTACAAATCCGATTAACTGACGGGTGGCTTGGAGCACGGGTACTGCCAAGCCCAACAGAACCAGCGGCACCAAGATATACTTATTACCTTGATTCGAAATTAATTTACTTAAAGAAATAAAACAGGCAAGCCAGAAAATCCCTGCTCCGGGAAACACAACTCTTGTCACCCCTCTGCTTTCCCTGTATCCACCAGTATCATCGACCAATGCATAGCCAAAATAGGCAGTATCGGGATTTAAGAGTTGATACATGTAAAGCACAAAATAAATATAGCCGAAAACAAGGATGATGTTTTCTAACGTTTTTACCGGGTACTTGTATTTGGCTAGCAAGAAAAAGAAAGGAATTAACGTGAGTGGAATAGTTTTCACCATACTATCCATTACGCCCTGTCCCCAAACCAAATATGCGGAAACAATTGAAAAAAGCATTGCGAATGTCAATAATTGGGCTGGTAGAACAAACGCTCCCTTACACTTAAATATGTATATTAATGAAATAGAAACAATTAATAGAACGAATAAAAATGGAATTTTTATTCCGATCATATCACCTAAGAATCTCGCTTCGAAAAACTTAAGCGAGATAAAAATAACAAAAAAGACAGCAACTGCTTGTATATATCTATTCATTTTGGTAGTCCTGTCTATAATTTTTGATAAAGTATAGCCCTACGCTGAAGCAGATTAGAACGGATAAAGCTATTTTTGTTTCCAATTGTAAGTCCCGTATTAGGAATGTGCTGACTACAAACATCACAACAACTATCAACCAACAAGTAAATTCTCTCTTAATTTTGATTTTTAGTAGATTTCTAAAGGTAATCCAAAGTACTACTTCCATAATTGCGAACGATGTAACATACGCAACTGATAGGCCGTAAGCGCCGAACCGGCTAGCATAGTACATCATAGGTATAGAAATAACTCCATTTACGACTGCAAGGTTAAACATTACCTTTTCCCTATTGATTGCTCCAAAAACTGTAGAAATCGTGTAGTTAACCGCCATTAGAAAAGTAAACCAAACTTGCATTTGCGTAACTTTTACTGCAGGAAGATATTCTTCAGAGAAAAGCAAGATAACAATATCTTCTATAAACAAATTAAAGACCACAGCCAATGACATTCCTATTATTAGAAAGTATTGAAATCCATTTGACAGTATTGAATAGAATTTCTTTTGATCAGCTACCCATAGGGCGGACAAGCTCGGAAAAGCCGCAAGAACAGCATAATTTAAAACCATTTGAATTGGGGCTAAAAATCTCTTTCCAAGATTGAAAAAACCGATTTCCTCTACAGTGGAATTCAGTTCAAGGTAAATATTGTGAAATTGCTGAACAGGAATCATAATAAGCATAACACTGAAATAAGGCCAGCTCTGCTTAAGAATTTTCTTGGTAGAGGAGAGAAAGGTAGATCTTCTTCCCTCCATCATCTTCTTTCTTTTTAGATAAATACCTAAAGCCAATCCCTGCAAAATATTGAGCAATATGAATATAAAGATCAGATTGTATACCGTGAAGTAGTCTAAGGGCAGTAGGAATACAAAACCAAACCAGAGTAAACCATAGGTGATTTTGATCAACGAAGCAAAGAACATGTTTTGATTTCCCAAAAAGGCATATTCCAAGACTGTCCATAGCGCATTGACAAATCCGCATAAACTGACAAGCAATACTCCTTCAATAGTCAAAGTACCAAAGTAGTGATTGTATATGGCATACAGCCCAGTTAACAACACGATCGTTAGTGTCCTCAATATTAGCCCGTTCGAGATCAGATCATAAGTTTTGTTTTGATCTCTTGCGATCGATCTTACAATGATTGGCTGAATCCCCAAATCACTGATATTCAACAATAATAGGCCTTGAGATGTGATAAAAGTATACAGTCCAAAATCATCAGGAGCGAAATGTTGCGTTATTTTCAGAACCGTAATCAACGACAACACTTGGGAAGCCATGTTTCCCACAGTCATGAACGAAAAGTTCTGAACTACTTTATTGTCGGTGATTTTTTTAACGGAAATCATTTGAACCTTTTTGGCTAAGATAGTCTTGGTTTTATGGTCAAATTAGACGATTAGAAACAGCTCTTTATCAGCTGCTTGAAAGCTCGCTTTTTTGATAATTGAGATTTGTTTTTAAAATAAAAAACTACATTTTGATATATATTTCCAGAAAGTGTTTGGAATTTAAAAACCAGGTCGTGTTGATCCTGGGTCCTCTTTCTGTTAAGGTCAAGCATATAGTTCAAAGGATAAATGGAATCCTTCCCATTGCAGGTGTCGTAAATTATTTTTTCAAAGTTCTCACGCATCACTTCAATGTCTTTGAATCTTTTTTTCAAATTTTCTTTCGAAAGACTGAAATTCCCTGGAAACATTCTGTATTCCAACAATAACTTACTGGAGTAGCCGACACCGTTGTACCCAAGCTTTGACCAAGTGATTTCGTCAAGGCCCCAACCGGAAATTTCTTCCGGAAATTTCCCGATTTCCTTTAGTGCCTCAGTGTTTGCGATAAAATCTGAAAGGAAAAAATCACGTTTTTCTTTTATTCTTTCGAAAACGAAATCTTCTTGTTTTTCCCACTCTGGACAGATTTCCGTAACCCCAATAAATTTGCTTTCCCCATCAATTAGTTTCACTCTGCAATGAAAGACTTTTGTGGCAGGATATTTTAATGTCAATTCATTGAATTCATTAAGAAACTCCTCATTCATCACGTCATCGTCGCTGAGAATGGTAAAAAATTGCCCTTTTGCTCGATCCAATATTCTATTAAAATTGGCGGGCATACTCAATTGTTCAGAACTTTCCTCATAAGTGACATTCGAACGATTAAGCCAGGTCTTGCAAATTTCCTTTATTTCGCTCTTTACTTCTGGCGTTTTAGCGTTATTTCGAATTATTACCTCAAAATCCTTAAAAGTTTGCGCGTCTATGCTATCTAATGATTCTTTTAAATACTTGGTTTTTGTAATGGGTAATCCAATTGTAAATTTCATGTCAGATAAATTAGATAATCAGTTAATGGTGAGCTGTTCTGCCATTAGCTTGTCAATTAGCCGGCCCGTTGGCACTTGGACATCTGAATAAGAAATGACGGCGTCTTTTGGTATAAACTTATTTACTACACATCCCTCTGACAGGCCATTAGGGAGGAGATTTTCAGAGACCACTTGACTGTGATTCTCACACAGACCATACGATTTGAATCCTCCAATGCCATCAAGCACATCCCCTGGTTTAAGGTCGCATTTGGCGACCGTAATGACGTCTACTGTTGGGCTGCTCAATGGCACTATAACAGGGTCATCAAAATCTATCAATCTAGAGATTGAACTTGCAATATCAAAAAACAAAAGATGGTAAGGAACATAAAAGCTATAAAGTGGGCCATCTCCCAATTTACCGTAACTCAGGTATTTTTTTGAAAACGAATCATTAGTTGCTGCGTAGACGAATACTCCCGGAGACGGCTTTGCTCCGACGATATAATCTACAATCCCACCCCATTCCCGCAGTTGATCTATATCAAAAAGATGAGTAAGGTTGTCCACGTGGTCTGAGGACTCGTAGCCCAGCATCCCACGTTTAGCAACTCGCATTCCTGTTGCGTTGGCGATGCAGGATTGTTCGAATGCTACTTTGGTGCCATCCGCAAAATTGGTTGCCATTTCTGGTGCCATTCCCCAAGAGTCGGCAAATTTTTTCTGGGTGGCAGGCGTTCTGTAATAATCCAACATACCTTTGACGTTGCCACATACCAAAGGCTCAAAACCTAAGCCCCTCACATACCTGTACAAATTCATCGTAGTGCCAGGTTGATCCCCGTCCCCAAGGGCATATTTAACTCCCATTTCTTTAGCCTTCCGATAGAGTATAGGACCGAGAGTAGAATCCAGTTCGGCGTTGAAGGATAGTACGTGCTTCCCGTTTGCAAAAGCCTTTAGTATAGTTTCGGCACCAAATGTAATAGCTCCTGTAGACTCAACTACTACCTCTACCTCATCCAGCTTCAAGAAAAGATCTATATCGCCAGTAATTACCGAAGTGCCTCTTGAAATGGCATGATTCGCCTTCTCCAGATCATCGGTGACCAAGTAGCTGTCTATTTGCAATGCATTATAAACTTCGACTGCACGTTGGGGTGTTCTGTTATAAGTGGCAGCTACCGTCATCCCAGGGGTATATTTCATGATTTGATTGATCATGCCTTTTGCCATCTCGCCAGCCCCTATCATACCGACTTTCAGAATTCGCCCTTCTTTTTCTCTTTTTTGGAGTGATGTGTCTACTATGATCATATTGCTTCTTGATATCTAAAAGGTGAATTATATGAGGCAAAATCAATAAGATGTTTGTCTTTTTCAGAAACTATCGGTTTGTTGGTTGGCCAATCGATCCCACAACTATCCCAATGGATGCCCCTATCATGTTTTTGGCTGTAGCCGGTGGAGGTTTTATTTAAGAAAATCGTGTTTTCCGTGAGGGAATAAAATCCGTGGGCACAACCAGCCGGGATATAAAGCATATTGGCCTTATCTGGATTTAACTCAACTAAGATGTTTTCTCCATACGTCGGAGACTCAATTCTTAGGTCTACTACCGCGTCTAAAATACTGCCTTGCAGGCACGCTACGAGTTTGACGTGATGTTGGGATGGTATTTGAAAATGCAGGCCTCTAAGCACGTTTTTGTTAGATACCGAATAATAAACTTCTGGAAAATTTCTGTGAAGCGCCATTTCTTGAAATGTTTTTTCAGAAAAGGTTTTGACTAGTCGCCCCCGAGTGTCTTTTCTAACAATCTTGTGAATTTCATAACACCCTGGGATTTTCGTTTTTATTATATCCATATCACTGTATCAAACTCCTATTAACTTTCATAATCTCTAAATGATTTGTCTTTTTCTGATATTGTATGTATTTGCATTGGCCAACTGATATTAAAAGTTGGATCATCATATCGAATTCCCCGTTCATTTGCAGGGCTGAAAAATGCAGTTACCAAATAATTAACCTCGGTATTGTCTTCCAATGTTTGAAAACCATGAGCACATCCTGGAGGGATATACAAGATTTGATTTGTCGAGCTTGAAATCTCATTGCATGAGATTTTCAAGTAGGATTCTGAGTTTTTTCTTAAATCAATGACCACGTCAAAGATTGAACCTCTGGGACATCTGACCAATTTGGCCTCTTCTGTCTCTATTTGGTAATGCAATCCTCTTAGCGTCCCTTTGTGGGTACTCGAAGACATGTTGGATTGAATGGGCACAAATTGAATCCCATGGTTTTTAAACTCCTCTATACAAAATGTACGGGCAAAAAATCCTCGTTCGTCTCCCTTCTTTTCGAGCTCTATGAGGTACATGTCCCTGATCTCAGTTCTCTTAAAAATCATCGGACTATTAATTAATGGGTGATAAATCCATTTGCGTTGCCCACCGGATGTTTTTATCGAAGGCTTTTTGCTCAAATAAAACAATCTGATCCTTGGTGGTCTCAGCCATATCTACTTGATCGTGGTAGTAGCTGTAATACCAATCGCCGGTAAACTGAATCAACTCATCAATCGCCAGTGTTGGTTGCCACTGAAGGTCGAACAATGCTTTGTCACAGTTCAATTTGAGTAACCCAGCTTCGTGGAATTTCAATTCTCCGGTCTGGATGTAAATATCCTCTGGATTTTGCAGGCCCCAGCGTTTACCTAGTTTCTTCAACAACTCCATGACTGTAATGTTATTTTGTGAAGGCGGACCGAAATTATAACTCTGACCATTCAGTTCACTGCTTTGCCACAAATCAGCGGCGATAGCCAAATATCCACTAAGTGGCTCTAAAACGTGTTGCCAAGGTCTGGTAGCACCGGGGTTTCGGATTTCAACCTTTTCACCTTTGCTCCATGATCTGACACAGTCTGGAACTATCCTATCGGCCGCCCAGTCCCCTCCTCCTATCACGTTTCCGGCTCTGACAGATGCCATGCGTATATTTGGCATTTTTTTAATAAAGGAATGGAAATAGGAATGAATGACTATTTCCGCGGCTGCTTTAGAAGCGCTGTAGATATCTTTACCTCCGAGCATATCAGTTTCCTTATATCCCCAAACCCACTCTACGTTTTCGTAACATTTGTCTGAGGTAATGCATATAACTACACATTTGTTTTCCAGATAACGTGCCGACTCTAGGAGATTTGCAGTGCCTATAGCATTAGTCGTAAGAGTATCTAAAGGATTTTGGTAAGACAACGAAACGATGGGCTGTGCAGCCATGTGAAAAATAAAATCAGGTGCAATCCGATTCACTTCGGACTTTAAAGATGCGAGATCTCGTATATCAAGGATGATATGCTCCATCTTTTCTTCAAGATTGAGTGCTTCAAAGAGGGAAGGTTGGGTTGGGATCTCATTGGAAATACCAAACAGCTGAGCTCCTTTTTGACTAAGCCATAGAGATAGCCATGAACCTTTGAACCCTGTGTGGCCGGTAATTAGAATTTTCTTTCCAGAAAATACTTCGAAAATATTATTTGACATGTTTATATGAATTTAATTACCAGCTTTTCCAAGCTGCTGTTCCGCTGTTCCAATAATCTTCCAACACATTCTTGTCCCTTAGAGTATCCATTGGCTGCCAGAAGCCGGTGTGCTTGTAGGCTGCAAGCTTGTCGGTGTTTGCAAGTTGTTCTAGAGGCTCTCTTTCCCACACCGTTTGATCGTCCACGATGTAATCTAGCGCCTCCGGCTCCACGACGAAAAAACCTCCGTTGATCCAGGCATTGCTGTTGCCGTCACCAGTTGGCTTTTCCCTGAAACTGGAAATTCTGGTATCTTCGGAACCTAGGGTGAATGCTCCAAACCTTCCCGGTTGCTGAACCGCAGTTAGCGTTACCAACGAATTTTGCTTTTTGTGAAAATCGATGGTAGCGGTGATATCCAGGTCACTTAATCCGTCTCCATAGGTTAAACAAAACGTCTCGTCTTTTATATAATCCGCAACTCTTTTTATCCTCCCCCCGGTCATTACATTTTCTCCGGTGTCAATCAGGGTAATCTTCCAAGGCTCTCCGTTTCTGCGAAGTACTTCCATTTCATTTTTTTGGAGATCAAAAGTAACATCTGAAGTATGTAAAAAATAGTTTGAAAAATACTCCTTGATCATGTACCCTTTGTAACCACAGCATATTACGAAATCGTTAATTCCATGAGAACTATAAATTTTCATTATATGCCAAAGAATTGGTTTACCGCCGATTTCAACCATTGGCTTTGGCCTTACTCCACTTTCTTCACTAATTCGGGTTCCAAATCCCCCTGCTAAAATTACTGCTTTCATAATTTATGCTTCTATATGTATATAAATGTGTAACATGTGGGTGGTTTGAGCTAGTGCAAACTACGATTATTTACTTTTTCACTAAGTTCTAATAGGGTAGTTTGGATGAGATGATAAGCACTTTTGCCTTTTGAAATCAGGGAATCATTATAGGTTTTTTTTCTAATCCCTCCAAAAAAGGTTTCAATAAATTCCTTCGTGAGATTTGGTTCATGTTTCATAAGGTTTTGATCAATCAAATACCTGTCAACATCCAATAAATCACCTTGATAGACTGAGATTGTCGGAACTCCAATGATGGCCATTTCTCTGGTCATGGATCCACCGGCTCCTATGAAAAGTATGCAGTCTGATGCCACCTCACTAAATTCCATCGTGCGGGAAGGCACTTTAATGTTTAGGAATTTTGGTTGGCCATAATGCTCAACTTGATTCTTGTCTCGAGCCAAAATCGTGATATCGTATTGGTCTTTTATATCCAATAATAAATTATCCAGGAAATTCAATTTCCCATTATAGTATTGAGCAGTTTGCGGCTCAGGTCTAATGTATATCCTCGTAGATTTATGTAGGTCTCTCCTTTTTTGGATCTCATATCCCTTTGACCATAAATACACGCCTTCTTTTATGCCTGGATACTGAATTATTTTTGTTTTGCTAGCACCTTGCCGCAAAGCCTTTTTGATGGACATACTCTCCGGCAATAAAATCTTGGTTGCAAAGAAGAAACTTGGAATGTTCCCCATCGCATGTTCATTATCATTGGTGTAAATAGAGGGAATTCCCATGATTTTGGAAGCTATTGGCAAGTAAAAGCTACTTTGCCCAATCGCTATATCAACTTTCTTCCCCTTGATGTAATGAACGAGATTTCTAACTCTTTTAGGAAAAGCCAGAATTTTGGAGGTTGTTGATTTTTTGACGGAGTTACCTATTATGTGATACCTCCATTTTTTTTGATTCAGTAACTGAACGGTGTTGGAAGAGTCTCTGCAAGTCAAAATGAATTCATGTCCATTCCCCCCTAATTCATTAATCAAAGGTTCAAAAAAACTGACCTGTGGTGTATTTATGAAATCAATCCAGATTTTCATTTGAAATTGTATGAGATAGAACGGGATATCTAATTAAAGTAAATTATTGTCATGTATTCTGATAATAATTTTTGCCATAAGTTGCAGTGTAGCCATAGGTCATTTCCAATTTGGCGTCATTCAGCACAATCAAAGGCAATTTGAATTTTTTGTTCAGACGGATATCCTCAATGGTTTTGACCTGGGCTCTGGTAGAGTAGTTGTAGCGTAGCATGAAAATGGTAACGTCTGCAATTTCTGATAGCATAAATGAGTCCGAGACTAGTCCGATCGGGGCCGTATCAATTACGACATAGTCAAATCTACTGGACAGATCCTCTAGCAATCGAAGAAGTTTATCACCCATCATTAATTCAGCCGGATTTTCTGGTATTTTTCCACATCCTATGATTGAAACGTTTTCTGCTTCGGTCAAAGGGTGAATGATTTCATCCAATTCATATATATCCTGTTCCAAGTATTCTGATATACCAATCGGCACCTCCATTCCAAGAGCGGATAACATAGCAGGCTTACGGAGATCAAATTCCAAAACGACAACTCTTTTTCCAGTCAATCCCAAACTGATTGCAAGATTAATACTGAAGAAAGTCTTTCCTTCACCGCTAATCCCTGAAGTAACCATGATAACTTTGTTGGCTTGTTGATAGGTAGAAAACGCCAGGTTACTCCTGATAAACCTAAATTGTTCAGCAATGAGTGTTCTCTTGTTTTTCTTAATAGCGATTACACCCGATTTTCCTGGATTTCGAGAAATTTCACCCAGTACTTTCGTAGAAGTAATCTTTTCCACGTCCGATTTGAGCTCAATTCTCCCCTGCCATAGATCTTTTATGAATAAAAATCCAAATGGAATGGCAAGGCCTAGCATTAAACTGAAAGCAAACGTCAGCTTTTTGTTCGGCGAAACAGGGTAATCAGAAGAAGCTGGAGGGTCTATGATTTTAGTATTACTTACAGTAGTAGCCGCCAAGGTCAAAATTGCTTCCTCTCTTTTTTGAATCAGATAGAGGTAATGTTGTTGCTTGATACCCTGCTGACGACTGATTTCCAACAACTCTCTTTCCATGGTAGGTACTCGGGATGCACGCCCTTGGAATTGGTTGGACGTGGCTTGTAAATTGTCCCTGGAAATCATGAGCCCATTTTTTATATTTCTTAAATTTTCAATAATGCTTGACCGAAGACTGGACAATTGCTGGTTAATATTCAGAACAATAGGATTGTTCGGCTGGGTAGTCCGCAGCATTCGTTCTCTTTCCCTTTGAAGCTGGTTGAAATTGGCAATCAATCCAGTAAGCGTGGGGTCTTGAATACTCAGTGTGCTTGGTACCATTTCATACTCTGATCCTTGGTTTTTCAAATAGGACTCGATGGACTCCAACACGTCAATCTGAATGGAAAACTCGCTTAATTGCTGTCTGTTTACGGTTGTACTACTCAGATACAATTGAGCTTCAGCACTGACATCAGTTATTGAGTTATTAAGTTTATATTGTTCACTTTCTCCTTCAATTTCTTTCAGCTCGTCAGTAAGTCCTACGAGTTGCTCATCAATGAAGGTAATTGTGTTTCTGGCAATAGTGTTTTTCTCGTTTTCTGCTTCTTGATTGTACACATCAATTAGTTTGAGCATAATATCGGTTCCCTTTTTAGGATGGGCATCAAGGAGACTGATGGATACCACACTCGCTAATTTGTTGACAATATCGACAGTCAAGTTTTCCGCATAATATTTTGCGACAGCCTTTGGATCATAAAACTCAATTCTGATGGGTTCATTTTCGACAACTTGAACCACCTCTACAGAATCCGACGAGCCAGCCAACGCCGGATTTTTAACTATTGAAAACTCGCCATACTGGTTTGACAGCCTTTTTCCAAAAGAATAGGTCTTTTTTGCCCCAGATGGAGTTTCCAGCTCGAATTCATCTTCATTAATAATTTGAACGATTAAAAAGTTTTCCGCATCCTCCTCGCCATCCATAGTAATGATGGGTTTTCTGGTATGCATAATCAACTGTATTGGAACTTCGGCGCCATATAACTCCGTCCATCGAAATTTCCCATGCGGTTTATAGTAGGAATGGGTTAGATTAAGTTCGTCAAACGTTTTAACCATCAGGTTTTCCGCTTTTAGAACCTCCGCCTCATTTTCCACAGAAGACGAAGAGCTAAATCCCAACATATCAGCAACAACCGCATTTGAGTTAAAATCAGCGCCTTTTTCCTCGTCTTTTAACAGTAGTTTAGTTGTTACCATATACTGTGGGGTGGAAAAATAGGTATGAACTACGGCTATACTTAAGCATATAAAAAGGCCAATCGCAAACCAATACCATTTGCTGATGTATTTGAAAAACATCATTTTGTAGTTGATCGACTCGTCTTTACTAGAGTTGCCTTCTTCTTCCTCAATCTCTTTTAATAAATCTGATAGTTTCATGTTTTAAAGTTTAAATGACAGAGTTCCAAAGAGTTTACCATTCATCTATTTGAAATGCGACGATTGTGAGTAAACTAACTACACTTGTGATTATTGCAAAAGTACGAGGGTTGGAATCTGATTGGATTGATTTGGTCTTATATGGCTCCACATATATCACATCATTCTGCTGCAGGTAAAAATATGGAGAGGATAAAACTTTTTTGTCATTAAGGTTTAGCCTGGTCGTATTCCTGACCCCATCTTTTTCTCTGATTATCAGCACGTTTTCTCTGCGCCCATAGGCAGTCATATCGCCTGCAAGACCCAATGCCTCCAAGATTGTTACCTTTTCAGTCGGAATTATAAAGGAAGACGGCCTTTGAACTTCCCCGAGGACAGTCACTTTAAAGTTCATGATCCTAATGTTGATAATGGGATTTTGAACATATTCATCCAATAGTCCGGCCATTTTATTGACAGCTTCTAATTTTGTCAAGCCCTTTAAGTTGATTTTTCCAATGACTGGATAGTTAATAAAACCATCTTTGTCAACAAGATAGCTTTCATTGATCGGAGTGGAGATGACAGTATTTACCGTCCCCCCGGTAGGCATCAATACCCCGGCATTGAACAGCATGTTGGATTCTGCGTTTAAGCTAGTTACTGTAATACTTAATAAATCATCTTCCTGAATTCTTTGCTGAACTAGAGAATCTATCGAGGTAGAGAAGGTGACATCCGTGCTGATGTCGCTGAAATATACCAAATTTCTTTTTGAACATGCAATACTGAAAAAAGAAACAAATAGTACTAATACTAACTTTTTCATCAAGATTTTGTATTTTTTTGGTTTTTGTTGCATTTATTGAAGCTTCGAGGGCTTCGCCCTTTCAGTCACATTTTCTGTGCTTGGCCAATTTATGGTTTTGAAAGATATATCCGAACACAAAGAAAAAAATAACTGGTTAGTTATCTCGTCGATACATTTCAGGTATTCGCCCCAAACCTGGGTGCTCAAACAAAAAAGATTTGTTATGCAAATATATGTATTCAAAATACAAAAACAATAATTTGAAAAAAAATATCGCGTTTTTTGTCTGCTTGGAGAATATCAGCTTGGAGGGTGTCTTTGAACTTCAATTCTTTATTTTGTAGTCGATGTTGAACTAATTAATTATGGAAATGACACATTTCATGTCGCTTAATTTTTGGCACTATTTCGTTATCGTTCCTGATTTCAGCAGTCTATTCTATCGCAATCCGCCATTGATTTTATAGTTTAGTTAGGGAATGATATATCGCTCGAATCTTGCCTGTTTACAGCTTTTGCTCTGCAGCAGAGAGCAAAAAGTCCCTTTCCCGATGTTTATGGTTCGTTAGGCTAGGTCGATTCACGATATGGTTAAAAATTTTTAATGTTTTCTCTTTGAGGATACCATAGGTCATCCAAAGCGGAGACAGGTTGCTCGACTCATTCACCATTCCCGGTTGCATAGAGGTTCACCTCCTGCATTTACAACCTTCAAAAAACTTCTTGACCGCAAGTTGGCAAGCACTTTAGTCTCTCTCGCACTGTTTGAAATGGATACTGCTTTGCTAACGGAAGTCTTTATCTAGATTCCCAAGCTCCCCCGTTTGGAAAAAGGTTAACTTTTTATGGTCCTGATGGTTTGTAGAAAAGACTACGATTAATGCCATATGCCGAACCATTAAAATGCCCAGTCAAAATAAATTGGCTATCTGAAAAATTCCAAATAGCCAAATTCTAATAAATTCAGGGTGAAATTATGGCTTTAAAACCATTCAATTTTACTGAACGATTAATTCTTCTTTCTTTTTTCTGTCGTGATATCTTATAGTTTCAACCGTGTTTTCGATATTTTGCTTGGATGAGGCACCGAAAAGTATAGACTCTACGTTAGGTAGTTTGCTTACATATTCCAGAGCCTCCCCCGCTGGGATAGCTCCTCCACCCAGAACCTGCATAGCAATAACTCTGCATCTTCCCTCTTTCAAGGTCTTCTCATAAAGGTCTTTTCCTCCAGACATTCTAAAGTTAGCCTTGTTAATAGAGGCACAGATTATGGGATTGGAAATCCCCTCCGCTTCCAACACATTCAAAAGCTTTGGTAAATTCATGGTGATAAATCCAGGCTCTGCGTTATACTTTTGGCGGACATAATTCGCAAATCCGACAAGAAACTCATTCATTCCAAGGCCTAATAGCAGATCGGTTATTACGTTTTGAAGGAAAATCACAGGAGTATTGATTCCTTTAAACATTTTCATCTCAGCATCGATCATCAGCTCCATAATCGAAATGAAGTCTTTGGAAAGATAGGCGACACCTCCTTTTACTAGGGAGCCTAGAAAATTTCCGGGCACATACTGTTTGAGCGTCCCTGCTATACCCAATTCAGTTACCGCATTTGCATATTTATGGGCATAAGGCATACATGGGTAAATCTTGAAGTCCTGGTATTTAGCCGGATCTTTTCGGATAATATCACAGATATTGGCAATTCGATCATGGGTTGTGCACATGAAAGTATTGATACCTGATGCAATTGCGATATCAAGGGTTTTAATGATCGCAGAATCATCCCTAAATTTAATGGATTGTGCGCGGGACTTTTCGTCTGAAATGTGATTTACAGCGAAAAATTGATTGTCACCAAAAATTATTCTTTCCATGATATTAGATTCTTGATTGGTTCTTGATTAATGAAATCGACGTATCTGTCTTCCAAGCACTGTCAAAGGTATTAATGTTATTTTCTTTTTCACGCTTCACAGCTTTTATGAAGTAGTCTATTTGGGCTGAGTATTCCTCGCCCCTTAGATAAAAGTCTACTTCATCCGTCAGGTCAGTTACATATTTCACGTTCCAGCCTTTTGAGTAGCCTTCTGGGAGTGTGTCGCTCTTGAAGTATACTTTCAATTCGTTCGCATCAGATTCAATTTTACCTTCAGTGCCGATGATAGTCACCGATGTTGACATTTTTCGATAGGTTTCATCGCTCCAATTTACAGAAATAACTCCGGATGCTCCTGATTTTGTGCCCACTAAGGCATAAACAGAGTCATCCACGTTTTTTGAATAGATTGATTTCAGGATCGAGCTTTTGCAAGACTCTATTGGAGAGATGATGTCGTTAATTAAGTCAATCACATGGGATGCATAATCCATTAGGCAGCCACCGCCTTCATTTGGATCCGATCTCCAAGTTTCACTCTTTTTCTTAATGACTACAGGACCGTAGGCTTCGCCCTCGAAATGCGTGATTTCGCCGATAGCAGAGCTTGCAACCAATCTTTTAACTTCCTTAAAAGTGCCGACGAATTTATTGTGGTACCCAACTTGGTTTACCACGCCTGCTTTTTTGGCCAACGCAACAAGTTCGCTACTTTCTTCAGGATTAAGGCAAAAGGGTTTTTCAGTAAACACGTTTATATTCCTCTTCAAAAGTTCCTTCACCATCGAATAGTGGTATTTCGTGGGTACCGAGACAAATACGGCGTCAGGTTTAGTTTCGTCTACCATTTTTAGGTAGTCAGAATAACATTTATACCCGCTATATCTCTCAAGTACGCCAACAACGATTTTTGACGTGTCGCAAACTCCTGCAATTTTGACATCAGGATGTGCTCCTAAAATCGAAAGATGAGATAATCCCATCTTTCCTGCCCCGATCAATGCAATTTTTACCATTATTTCAAGTGAATTTTGTTGTTTTAGTATTAAATCAGCTAAAATTTTACGTTTTCGAATTCTTATTGAATGAGCCAAAGTACTGAAAAACATATTTGAAAAGCAAGAATTTGCATGTAAAATATTTTTCTAGTCAAATTTTAATTGCGCTCATGGCTATTTAGTTAAGTGCAGCCCTCCATCACTTTGCTGCCATAAACGGCGGCGAAGGATTCACTATCACTCTAGACTAGGGAATTTCATAGGCTGCCTTTTTAGATTTTAGTTCCGGATAGTCTTTGAACTGTTCTCATCACACTCGTCAATTCACACTGAGATTATTAAATGAAAAAATTTCTAAAAAACCGTGCACCGCTGAAAGAACGGACGCTTTGGTAAGCGTCTGGCGGACAAAGTCAATGCAAGGGCTATATTCAGTTTAAAGGTATTTGGTTTTTGCGATTGGTGTAGAGTCTAAATCAAAAAAAACGATTTGTTATCCACCCAAAATGAAAAGAATGTATTTGGGGAAGAAGAGTGGCATCTAAAATCAATCCTGATTGAATGACTAACGTTTTTCAAATGGTCAAAGAAGGAATTTCCGTTCCATAATAATCAATATTTTCCGCATTCCGAAGCAGGTCGAGGTATTTCCGAGCCCTTTAGTCAGCCATACTGCTTCCTAAAACAGTACTACACCCAATACTGACTCTTAAAATAGCGTATTCCACGCAAAGAACATCCTTTCAATTCAAATAGGCTGTCTAATGTTCCCCAGACAGTTTGGGTAGCAACCCAAATTCTTTCGACAAACTCCACAGACTTTCGCATTCGTTTAAGAACCACTAAATGTAAGCCCAGTTTATGGTTTAGCTATTTTGATTGAGCGCTGACAGTCCACTTTTCAGAAGAGAACATTTTAAACTAGAGGTCAAATGAAGTTTTGTCAGGTATGCCAAGACATTACCTAGACTCTTAATTGAGTTAAAAAAAACGGACGAGTTGTTTGTGGATAGCGCTGATTTTAGGCAAAACGCTGAAAACCTTTTCTTGAGAAAGAAAAAAAAGCAAAGAAAAAAAACATCTAAAAACAAACATAATTAGCTTATTATCAGCGATTTGAATAAAATTTAAGGTTGTAAAATTTGTCATTTTCTGAGATTCTCTAGATTTTGCTCATCAATAAAAATGCATTTCAAATAAAAATAAATGCAACTTGATTAGAGATTTAAAGGTATATTCCCTAGATTTACCACCGGAATGACGCAAAAACTCCCAAACATCATTTAAAAGATTTTTTTTAAAAAAACAGTTTATCCCATGGCTACCACAATTTCAAAACTTAGCAGCGTTGAAAGCTTTTCACAGGATTTCATCCTCAATAGGTATTCGGTCAACCTTTTGGACAGTTCTCAAGTAACTGCCAAGAGAGTATTTGATTTTATTATGGTGAGTATTTTTCTGGTCGTTATCGCCAGTTGGCTATTCCCAATAATTGCCTTGCTCATAAAAATTGATTCGAAGGGGCCAGTTTTTTACAAGCAATTGAGGCATGGACAAAATAATGTGCCGTTTTATTGCCTAAAATTTAGAAGTATGAAATTTGAGCAGGAAGATCGCTTTAAACAGGCTTCTAAAGACGACATGAGAGTTACTAAAGTTGGATCCTTCCTTCGAAGAAGCAGTTTGGACGAATTGCCTCAATTGATAAATGTGTTGTTGGGAGAAATGGCAATCGTTGGCCCAAGACCTCACGCAGTGCCCATGAATAAGGAGTTTGCTCAGAAAATCGAGAATTTTATGTGCAGACATATGGTAATGCCTGGAATCACAGGACTTGCCCAAGCTAAGGGCTACCGGGGCGAAATTAGAGACTCCTTCGATATGAATGCTCGACTGAGACTTGATCTGTTTTACATCAAAAACTGGAGTTTCTTATTTGACCTAAAAATAATTTTCTGGACATTCTATTGTCTGATTTTTAAAAATGACAACGCCTATTAAGCAAAGTTGAGGTGAGCGTTGATTTCAAGAATTGCCCAGTAAGCTATCTTCCCTTTGTTAGGTGAAAACCGCTAACTGTCAGTTCCGGTTCTTCCCACGCTTGATACAGATAATACCTTAAAAAGATCTTCGCAAGAGATCTTTTTTTGTTTCACGACGAAACTCGTTCTGATTTGGCCATAATGTGGTTTAGATATCATCGGTACTTTTCTTAAAGAGCGAAATCCGATCTGAGAAAATCCAGAAATCTGAAATAGCCAAGCACTTCGCCTTAGAAAACGATAGCCGCAGAAGAAAGCTCTTTTTCATCAAGATCAGGAAAGCAAGAAACCGACGAAAAATAGTCCTTCTGCACGAGACCAACTTCTTCGGAAATCCGTCGATTCCACCCTTTGAAAGTATTTTCTCAACGAATCAGCCTCAGAAAGGAATATCCGGAGTCAGTACCTGAAACGTGGTCTTCTGAGAAACTATTGCATTAATCGCGGGGAAGATCTGCGTTTAACGCAAAAAAAGAGGAGCATGATTAATTGAATCTGGAAACAGGTCGATAAAAACGACCTCAGCCTATAGTATTTGGCTCTCAAATTAACTGCCTTTTCTGCTTTTGAGGTTCATCAGTCAATATTACGACAAGTGAGTTTCCAGTGTTAAAAGCATCTCAACACATTCAAGGTTGACATCAAACACCTAAAAATCCAAAAAGTGCAAACAACCCTCTAAGCTAAATCAATCTGCATATTCAAAGTTTCGCAAGTAGACAAATTTTCTTAGTCAATCGGGCTGCTTGTCCTCGGGGAGGCGGGGAAGAGCGATGCCGCGTTTTGTTATTGTTGAACGTTTCGACGAGTATTTTAAGGCTGCTAATGACCAAGTTCCTTATAGTCAAGTATTAATTTAACCCCCATTATCCCTGTTTCTCAATAAGAAGATAGAAATCTAAAAACACTTCCCGAAGGACCAGTTATCTGCTTTTAACTAATAGTCCGAAATTCAAAGTTGCCCTTTGCTCACCTCTGCCAAAAAACCGCAAGCCCGTCCTTTCCTGCCACGGCTATGTCGAGTTTTCCATCGGCGTTAAGATCAGTTACTGAAAAGTAAAGTCCTGAGCCTTTGCCGACACCTAAAGTCCCATAGCTGATCACGTTCTTGACGAAATTCTTACCATCCCATTTGAAATAATACATACCTACTTCGTCCAGTCCTCCGGGATCTTTGCCATTATGGGCGCGATAACGCTTGCCAGTGACGAGTTCATTTTTACCATCCCCGTCTAAGTCAATCCACTCCATTGTATGATATTGGGAGTGATAGGGATCAATATCGTGGCGTTCAAACTCGATCTTTCCGTTGTCTTCGAGCTGTTCCATCCAGTACAGGCCATAATCGTGTCCATTACCGACGATCAGATCGTTTTTACCATCACCCGTCAAGTCAGTGACAATGACTGGAATGCTAAGATTCTTAAACCCATCCATCGGATGAAAAGACCATTCCCCATTTCTGAGATCTGCCGGAGCCTCGTACCAGCCCATCGAACTGATCAGGTCTCCAAATCCGTCGCCGTTAATATCCCCGAAGCCCATGCCATGACCTTGCGTCTCAAACACTTCATATTTCTCAAATTGGTTGGGAGCGATCCATTTGTAAAAAGCCAGCGACTTCCGTGGCGTATTGGGTACAATCTCCAAGGTGCCGTCGCCGTCGAGATCCCAGGCTCGAATGGTTTCGATATTACCCGTTTCAGCGATCAGATGTTCTTTCCACTCGCCATTGTTTCCTGGGTTTTCTTTCCAGATAAGTTTTCCTTCAAACCATCCTCCGGTCACAAAATCCATGTTTCCGTCACCGTTTACGTCCATTGGGATCGTTGAAAAATCCTCGTAGTATTCTCCGTATCGCTTGACTTGACCAATCAGGAAGCGATCTCTGAATCCTGGCCCTTTGTACCAGTAGCTGCCCGATACCAAGTCGGGATGACCATCTTTGTCCACATCGATAGCTCCAACTGATTCGTTGCTTTCGAAGGCAATCAGCTGCTTTTCGAAGCGGAAGTTTTGGCTTTGGGAAAAGCGAGGGACTGAGGAGGCAATCAGTAAAAAAGCGGTGCAGAGATGGGATTTTTTCATGGGAGGTAAGTTGTGTAGAAAGCTGTTAATGGCAAAGCCAAACGACTGAATTTTGTCAAAATCAGCATTCCGACCGTCTCTCACTTGGCGTCTTTTTGAGAGTATGGATTTGGCAAATTGCCGATTCTGATCAAAATTAGGACGACCAAAAATGGTAAATAGGCAGATTGATGACCAGGGAAGCGACCACCGTCCGACGATACAGAGCATTTTTCGCAGTTCCGCCTAAGGTTCATTTGCTGGATCTCTCAGGGCCCGCCCATGCATTTTATGAAGCTCAGGTGCTAAACCCTGCGATTGAGATCTATTTTGTTTCCCTCAATGGCAATTCGGAGGAGCGTTCGAGTCCGGGTTTGGGACTAAATAGCTTGCTGGACTTCCGGGATTTTGAACTCGGGCCGAGCGACTGGTTGATCATTCCGGGATTGGAGTCTGAGATTTATCTCCGCGAGGGTTTTTACCGGACGGTTCAGGCATTTTTGGATTGGGTAAAAGTCCAAGCCGAAAAGGGAGCGAAGGTTTGCTCGGTCTGTACGGGCACTTTTCTCCTTGCCCAATCCGGCGCCCTGGAGGGTAAGTCCTGTGCGACGCACTGGAAGTACGCCCAGATTTTCAAGCAATCCTTTCCCCAGTCTTTCCTCTGTGAGGATCGGCTTTTTGTCAAAGACCAAAATGTCTACTCGAGCGCAGGAGTGGCTTCTGGGATTGACCTGTCGCTCTACCTGCTGGAAGAGGTCTTTGGGCCACTGTTTACCATTCAGGTAGCCAAAGAGATGGTGGTCTACCTCCGGCGCAGTCAGGATGATCCGCAGCTCAGCGTTTTTCTCCAGTTTAGAAACCACCTCGAAAACCGCGTCCATGAGGTGCAGGATCTACTTTCCCACCATCTCGAGGAGCCTCTTTCCCAAGATGACCTGGCGGAAAGGGTGCACATGAGTCCGCGCAATCTCAGCAGACTTTTTAAGAAAACGACCGGCATTACGCTAGGAGCCTATCGGGAAAAACTCCGCCTGGAAAAGGCCGTCCAACTGGTCGTCTTGGGAGAAAAAATAGAGTCGGTCGCACTGAGTTGTGGGCTGCGAAGTGCCAACCAGCTCCGCAGCTTGCTCAAGAAGCACCGCGGACTATTGCCCCATCAATTGTCCTGATCCTGCGCACGCTTGTCCTTTTATCCGGGAGCTTTTGAGTCTAGTTTTGAAAAAAACAAGACATGAAAAGGCTTCTCTTTTGGATAATGACCGCAATTATGATTCAGACCTCTCTTTCTGCACAGGATAAAGACAGTAGTCAAGTCTATGTCTGCCCACCCTGCGGCAATTCTTGCGACTCGAAGACTTTTGCGCAGCCGGGCATTTGTCCTCAATGCAATATGACTTTGGTGAAAAAAAACCAGGCTAAAAGAATCGCCTTCTACCTTCAGGATGGAGTGGAGGTGTTGGATTTTGCCGGGCCGATGGAAGTCTTTTCCTATGCGGGGTATGAGGTTTTTACGGTTTCAAAAACCAAGGACCCCATCACATCCCAAGGGATTTTGAAGGTGATTCCTGACTATTCGATAACCGATGCACCGAGTGCTGATATCTTGGCGTTTTTTGGAGGGAATGGTCTTCGGGCTTCTCAGGACTCGGCGGTCATCGACTGGATTCAAAACCAAAAAGAGGTGAACTATCACTTTTCGGTATGTACAGGAGCTTTTTTGCTGGCAGAAGCAGGGGTGTTGGATGGGTTGACGGCGACGACCTTTCACGACGCGCTGAACACTTTGGAGGAAAATTACCCACGGATAGAAGTGCTCCGGGATGCCCGCTTCGTGGACAATGGTAAGGTGATCACCACGGCGGGGATTTCTGCGGGGATTGATGGTGCCTTGCATCTGGTGGCTAAATTCCAGGGCCTCAATGCGGCGCGACGAACGGCGTTTTACATGGAATACGACAATTGGGTACCGGGTGATGGGCTGGTGCTTTCGGGCGATAGTCCCTACCTTTTTACTGTGGCTGGGCCGGACCTGGGGGACTACGTGGGCACCTATTCCCACAGCAGTGGGGTGCCGTTTGAGCTGGTCTTAAATTCGAATGACCGCACGCTCTATGCCAAAATGCAGGGTGTCAACTATCCGGTTTTCCACGAGCAGGGGGAGACTTTTAGCGATGCCAGCGGCGATCTGGTTTTCTTTGAAAGAGATGGGAAGGGAAGTGTCACGGGCTATCGGGTGAAATCAGACGGGGAGCTTTTTGCGAAGCTAAAGTGATTGCATTTATGAGCTCGATGTCAGCAAAGAATCCCTCTTTTCCATCTTACCGCCTTGCAACTTTACCACCCATTGGGCCTACTGTGGGGCTCCGGGTAGTGTCGACTTCCAGGACAAAAAAAGAGCGGGAATGTTTTAGCATTCCCGCCCTTGTGATTTTTCAAATATCGAACAAGTCTGAATTTGAAATCGGTATCCGACACTGGGCCTCCGACATCCCTACTTCTCCAGCGGATGGACTTTCAGCAGTTCCTCGGGACTGTAGAATCCTTCTTTGTCTTTGGTCTCTTCACGGATTTGCTTCACAAGGTCGGGAGAAATCGGTGAGGCCTGATTGCCAAAGGAGTTTCTGACATACGTCAAAACAGCTGCTACTTCCGTGTCATTGAGCATACCCTCAAACGGGGTCATCGGAACTTGGCCAGGATAGTCTCTGCCCGCAACGGTGATTGGACCCAAAAGTCCCTTGAGAACGGCCTTGATTACCCGCTCTGGACTTCCAGTCACCCATGGCGTGCCGCGAAGTGGAGGAAATCCCGAAGCGGTGAGCCCGCCTCCATCGGGCTGGTGACAGGTGGAACAGAAGCCTTCCCGCCCGTACACTTCCTTGCCGAGAACGAACAACTCGCGATCCGAACCGGTCAGTGAGGATTTGATGTCTTCTTCTTTCTTGGCAGCTACCGACAGTCCATTGAGGTGAGCGACTGCGGTTTCCAGAGTTCTTGGTAGCCAAGTGTGGTCTTGAGCCTGTTTTTCGACTTCAGCCAGGATAGGAAGTCCCTGCTCTCTAGGCAGCCAAGATGCGGCTGCGATGACTTCCATTCTTACTCGTCCACTAGGGTCTTTGGCAGCCTGCATCAGCAGTTCAGCCTGATCTTTCACCTGATGCCCGGTGTATCTTACAACACGGACTGAGGCGGCGCGAACTCGGTAGTCTTCAGACTTCAGCAATTGACGAAGTAGGTCTTGGTTGACGCGGTTAGCACCCCAAGATACCCAAAGGCCCTCTAGTCTGTTATGTTCGTAGTTCGGATCATTTTTGTCTAGGCCGGCAACCCAGTTTTCAGTGGCAGCAGCCACTTCGCCATTGTCTCTTCCACGGAGTTCACGCCGGGTACGGTAGCGGGTACGGTACTCAGGCAGTTTTAGATTTTCCAGCAATTCTAGGATACCCGCTCCGTCGATCTTGGTGGGGGTGAGAAGAGGTCTTGAAGGGTAGGTCAATCGGTAGATCCTGCCGTGTACGTGGTCGCGTAGCGGATCTCGGGCATTATGCTGCATGTGTCCGATCAGGATATTGTGCCAATCAACGATATACAACGAGCCATCAGGAGCAATCTCCATGTCCACTGGTCTGAAGTTTCGATCGGTCGATGTGATCAAATCCTGTCTCCACTGCGTGGTAAATCCTACTGTGTCTTCGTTGACTTTGTGCTGCTTGGTACCTAAAAATCCGATGGTATTGTTAATGATCAAATCACCTTGAATATCTTCTGGGAAGTGGCGGCTGGAAATGAACTCCAGTCCTGAAGTAGGTCGAACCATGTGGTCTTTTTCGATCAGGTTAGGCCCTTTAAAGTTAGCATTGCCGTAGCGGGGTAAGGTAGAACCGGGAAGCATCCAGTTGACGTTGGGGCCCGAGGTCTCGGCGTAGAAGTTTTGTCCGTAGTTGTCAAAGGCAATTCCCCAAGGGTTTGGAATACTTACCTGGTTGACCCGTTCTAGCTTGTGTCGCAGGGGTTCGTATCGATAGAATCCGCCATTTGTGCCGCGAACCGGGCCATAGGAAGTCTCTACATTGGTATGTAAAAAGACACCCTCTGCCATGTAGATGGCGCCGCTTTCGTCAGTCGTAAATGCCGAAATTGCGTGATGCGTATCGTGATCATCAAATCCACTGAGCAGGACTTCTTTGCGATCTGCTTTATCGTCACCGTTTTCATCGATCAAGATCACCAGATTATTCCCCTGGGAGACGTAGACCCCCTCGGCAGCGATCTCAAAACCGACAGGAATGTGTAGATTGTCTGCGTAAGTAGTTTGCTTATCAGCCTTGCCATCTCCATTGGTATCTTCGAGGATAATCAGTTTGTCCTGAGGTCTATTGTCTCCCGGCTTGTAGTGAGGGTAGCTCGGCATGGTGGCTACCCAAAGCCTGCCTTTATTGTCAAAGGATAGCTGGACTGGATTTGCAAGGTCAGGAAACTCCTGCTCGGAAGCAAAAAGCTCCAGCTTGTAACCTTCCGGAACTCTGATGGTTTTGAGCGCTTCCTCACCGTATTTGTATTCCAAGCTGCCGTTTTTTTCAGGATTGAAATTTGTCTCAACCTCCGGCAGGACATTGGTTAGGGCATCTGCGATTGCAAGTTCTTTGACTCGACCCTGATTGGCTTCCCAAATGGCAGTGTCGCGGATGGCGGTCATTTGTCGGATCTTTTCCAACTCAAATGGGTAATTGTCCGGGCCAAAAGGATCATAGCGGCGACCGAACACATGGACTCCGTTCGGAATTTTATAGTCGTTGATCCACATCCAGTTTTTCTCCATTACAGCCTGATGAACCAGTTCGAGATTAGCTGAGGACTCTCGCCCTTCTTTCTCGAAAAGCTCATCAGAAAGCAGTACTGCAAGTCTTTTATTACCCTCTTCATTTAGTTGAGTGCCGTCGATCGTAAGTGGTTCACTGGAACTAGAGTACCACTTTTTGCTAGCAGAGAAGGCATCTACAAAGACGAGGTCATGTTTGACAGCCAATTGACGCATGGCCTCCGTATAGTGTTCCAGGGTTTCATTTTGCGCTTGCCCGTTGGGGACATCGATGATGTCGCTGATGTCTTCTACGCTTATTGGAGAGACAAGCGCAAGTTGTGGGGCGGATTTCCCATTGTATTGCTGAGCTTTTGAATGGAGGATCCAGGCCTCCAGTTCGTCTTTATAGTTTTGGAGTCTTTGCTCGCCTTGGAAGGATTCATTAAATCCAAAAAAGCCGACAACGATGTCAGCCTTTAGGCGAGTAAGCCACTGGTCTGGTTTTTCCAAATGACCAATGCTTCCCGACGGTGTAGCATATTCTTCTTGAAAATTTTCTGCACCAGGGAACGCCCACGGATCATTCGTACCTGAGCGGGGACGAAAACCCGGAGTATCTCCTGGATCTCCCAAGTTGCGGATAAAAAGCGTACTGTCCGGATAGCGCAGGTGCATCTCGCTTTCAAACCAGCCATACTCCATCATGCGCGAGGCCAGATTGTTCCCGACCAAAGTGATGTGCGCGTCTTTGCGGAGTTCAAGAGTCTTTCCTTTCTTACATCCCGAAAAAATGAGAATAGAGATAAAAAGAAGGCCTATTATTGATGATAAACTGATTTTTTTCATAGGATGGATTGCATTTCGGTCTAATGATAGGGAGAAAGGCCTAGATTTTCAAATCGTATTATATAGATGAAAAAAGCAGTTAACATTCTCTATTGAGAAAAAATTATCCTGATATCCAAAATCTCAATGTGGCTTATCCTCCTGACTTCGACGCTGGGACACCCAAAATCAAAAATTGAACATTTTTGCTAGTTTTTGTTGACTTTCGTTCAAAATCAAGG
>NZ_BAAAFI010000032.1:0-35287 GCF_039523455.1 Algoriphagus jejuensis
ATGTCGTAAATAAGTTGTGGTAACTCCTTTTACGACTTTCATGGCTGCGGGTGAATTTCCCCTATTCATGAATGTTTTATACCCTTTCTTCTAGCGTTTTTTCTGTCGTTGTCAAAGTACTCCTGAAGCTGGACTTTTGAAAAATTGCTCCTTTATCCTGCTTCTCCAGAAGCCGGATTTCGTGAAATGCTAATCCCCCTCGAGTGGTATTGTAGCATTCCCACTTGCTCATTCGTTCAGGTTGAGATACTTTCCAGAACATGGTCAATTCATGAAAAATAGCATTTTATTAGTCTGCCTGCTGCTATGCGGAGCATCGGTTTTTGCGCAGGGAGGCTTAGAGGTGAAGGGTTATTTCGGCCTTTCTGCATCACTCGTTGGGCCAAAAGCGGGCATGGTCGGAATCAACTCTGGAAGTACGGAAGGATACAAGGAGCTTGGTTTGGGGTTTTCTTATGGTCTTGGACAGAAATTCCGGATCAATGGAGGACTCAACTACGCCTTTGCCGATGTCGAATACAGCCCGCCACCCTGCATGGATTGCCTCACAGGTATGCCCTCCATACCTTTTACACACAATACCGATTTCGAGATGCTTTCTATCCCTGTATACGCTGAATATTCCTTGACCAAGTTTCTCTTTGTCGCCGCCGGACCCGTTGTGGACTTTCAGCTTTCTGAATGGAATCGATTTTCAGATCAGAGCGGACTCGGTTTTCTGGCCGGTTTGGGAGGAAAGGTGCAGAAGGAAAAGTTTGTCTTCTCCATTTTTCCGAATTACAAAAGGCACGCAGTCGTGACTTTTGAAAAGCCGCAGGGTGCCAAAGAAACCCTTCAGGAGTTGGGTGTTCAGTTTGGAGTCGGGTATCGGTTTTAGCAATTAGCCGACTCATTTTGATATTGATTTAAAGTTTAAACTTTTTTCAATCCAGTAAAATTCTCGCCCGATTTAATTAGAATACCTCATGAAGAACTATACGCTTTTACTTTTGTCCTTTCTCGTTTTTTCATCCTGTGAGCGCTTTGATGACTCCATCCCCGAGGGATCGACGCTTGAGGTTCCTATATTGATTTCCGAAATTGTCAGTCCGACTGAAGTGTTATTGACTTGGGATTCCAATCAGATTTGCGCCGGTTTTTGTCCGTCAATCGTGCCAGCCAGCTACTACGAAATCTGGGCAAAGTCGCTTACATCCAGTGGCGATTACAAGTTAGGAGAGTCTCCGGCAGGAGCTACAACCTATCAGGTATCGGGACTGGAACCTGGGGTGGAGCAGCAGTTTTTTGTGATAGCAAAGAGAGCAAACGTTCGAAATTATACCAACCGGGTGATGGTCGTGACCAATGCACTTCCGACTGTGGAGGATATTTTTCAGAAAGAAAGATTCAACTACATTACTCACCCTCAAGTCTCTCCCGACGGAACTGAGGTTGCATATTCCTTGTCTCAAGCCGGAGCAGCTGGTAGTTCTCAAAATGTGTTTTTGTATGATTTGGATAGCAAGTCGGAGCGATTGATTTGGGAAAACGGCCAATATCCTTCTTGGTCAGTGACCGGCGATAAATTGGTGTTTGTCAGCGAGAAAGCGAATGCTTCAGTGATCAGTGAATTTGCATTCGCATCGGGAACGGTAACCGATGTGATGAGCGATTCCTACAAAAGTCATTTTCCGAAGTATGCCGAAGAAGACGAATCCCTGGTCTATTTTTTAGATAGTCTGGAGGCTGGGGAATCGGGCATCATGTCTCTCGGGTTGGCGAAACCAGATACTATTTTTCTTCGAGCGGTAGAACCTGACGAGCATGCGATAGCTCGCGTATTGGGGATGGATTATTCTACCGAATCAAACAGTGTAGCCTACAGTACTACTGCTCCCAAGGAAAATGAAAGTGGCTTTTCCTATGTTATCTTAGGTTTTGATTTGGAGAATTCTGGGTCTTTGATAGACTATGAGGTGTCTGATTGGAATGACACCAATCCTTCATTCTCTACTTCAGATATGGATTTGTTGGCGTTTGTATCAGATCGATCGGGACTGCCGCAGGTGTGGGTTAGAAACACAAAAACGGAGCAGCTGATTCAGGTGACGGATTTCCAGGGAGGTGAATGGATCAATATCGGGATTGTCGGGCTGAGCTGGAGTGGAGAAAAACTGTTTTTCAACGTCATGGACGTGAACGGGACAACGACGCTTGTGAGAGTCGATTTGTCGACGCTTTTGAGTGATTGATTTGATCAGACCTTTTTCCAATCAACCTTTTCCGCCTTCAAAGGCAAATCTCTGATCCTACTTCCGGTGGCATCAAAGATCGCATTGGCGATTGCCGCTGAGACAGGCCCCATTGCAGCCTCACCAGCTCCCATCGGTGGTGTGTCGGGTCGGTCGATGAGATGGACTTCGACTTCTGGCGTTTCCATTGTCCGTAGGATCGGATAGGAAGTCCAATCTGTGCTGGTGATTTCCTCTCGATCAAACTGGACTTCTTCCAACATCGACCAACTGGCCGATTGGATCATGCCGCCCTCGGTTTGGTTTCGCAGCCCGTCGGGATTGATGATCAATCCTGAGTCGATCACACCCGTCAGTTTTTTGAGTCGGTAGCTCTTGGCGGCTTTGTCGATTTCCACTTCTGCCAAGACTGCGAAATAGGAAGTCGAATTCTTATACCGAGAATAAGCGATGCCGAATCCGTTGGTTTCGGTTTTCTGCCTTGATTTCCAGTTTGTCTTTTCTGCCAGTTTCTCTAAGACCGCTTTTGCTCGTGGATCTTCGAGGTTTCCTAGCCGAAAATCAATCGGATCATTTCCAGATTTATGAATGAGTTCGTCCAGGAAGGATTCCAGCGCAAAGGTGTTTCCATAAGCTCCCAAGCCCCGCAACGAGGAAGTCCGAAGTGGCCCGGAAAAGGTGTAGAGGTGAAGTTGCTTTGCGGCGATGGTATATTCTGGGATTCCATTTCGGTAGGAACCTGCGGAAAATCCACCTTTTTGAAACGGGAAAGGCTTTTCTAAATGCCTTGCGGAAACAAAACTCGCCGCTCGGCCATTTGGTCTTGTGCTATGAGAATCCGACCAAACATTGGTGTCCCATGCCAGAATTTTCCCATCGGCATCCATCCCTGCCGAAAGCTGGAAGCCCATCGCTGTGCCATAGGGTTCCCACTTATTTTCGTCTTCCCGCATCCACTGAAGGCGGACGTGGACACCGGGCATTTCTTTGGCGATTAGCGCTGCTTCACCGGACACATCATCGGAACCGTTTTGTCCATAGCAACCCGAACCCGGAACTCCGATGCAGCGGATGCTTTCTTCCTCTCGGGAAAAAAGATCTGCCAAAGTCGCCCGAACTGGATACACACCTTGGGTGGCAGTCCAGACGGTCAGGAGATTTTCTTCCCAAAGTGCTACCGCACAGGACGGTCCCATCGATGCATGCATAGTGTAAGGCTTAAAATATTCGGCGCTATGGCTAATCGCTGTATTTGCGATGACCTCCGCAATCCCCGGTGAGAGCTTGACTTCCTCCGGTTTGCCGGATGTCTTTTTGATGGTGTCGAAAAGTTGTTTGGGGAGTGTTTCTATTGGAGTTTTGTTCCAAACAGCCAAAGACTTCAGCTTTTCACGGGCTTGCACAGCTTGGTATTCCCGCTCTGCGACCACTGCCAGGAAGCTTCCGTTTTGGATCACTTTCAGGACACCAGGCATGGATTCAACCTGGCTGAGATCGATGGAGGAAAGTTTGTCTTGGTAGGATGGTGGAAAAAGAATTCTCGCATGGACCATCCCGGGCATTCTCAGATCGTGGACAAAGTGGGATTCTCCGCTGACCATCTTGCGAATATCATCCCGCTTGAGCGGTTGTCCGACGTATTTGTGTTGACTTGGGTTTTTGGGAACGGCCTCTCCGGAGATCTTTTCCTCGATGAACTTTCCCTCCAGCAGTTTCCAATAGCTGATTTCGTCACCTTTTTTGGATTTAATGATACCATTTGCGACGCTGAGTGATTCCTGAGACGTGTTCCATTTTTGCGCAGCCAACTTGAACAAATAAAGTCTGGCTTCAGCTGCCGCATTTCGAATCGCTTTTCCGCTTCCCTCTACGGAATTGCTGCCGGCGGTGAATCCTTCATTTACGGTCTGTCCTGTGTCGGCATTGATAATCCGGCAACGGGCAGGCTCGATGTCCAGTTCTTCGGCGGCGATTTGGATCAGCGCGGTTTTGATGCCCTGCCCAAGTTCCTGCTTTCCCGAAAGGACAGTTAAATATCCCTCCGCATCGAGCCGGATCCAAGAGTCGATCAGCTTGTTGTCGATGTGTTGGCGGAGGGGAGTTCCGTTGTAGGGAGCTAGGGGGGTGCCTTTCGTTTCGCAGGATACAAAAGGATACAGGCTGAAACCGATGATCAGATGTCCGGTGCTCTTCAGGAAAGACCGACGGCTCGAATTGTTAATTTCTGGACCCTTCATGCTTATCGATTTATTGTTTCAGACGCCAGTTTCACGGCTTTGATAAAGCGCGAATGCGTTCCGCAGCGACAGATGACGGGATCGAGCGCTTCCCGGATTTCTCTTTCCGCGGGTTTGGGATTTTCTTCCAAAAGAGCGACAGCGGAGAGAATCATGCCGTTTAGGCAATAGCCGCACTGCGCCGCTTGGGTATCGATGAAGGCTTGTTGGACGGGATGGAGTTTGCCGTTTTTTGTAAGTCCTTCGAGCGTGGTAATTTCCGTGTCTCCAAAACTGGAGCAGGGTCTGAGGCAGGTCGGTTCGGCTTTGGAATCTGCAAGTACCATACAAGCGCCGCATTGGTGTAGCCCACAGCCGTATTTTGCGGCATTCAGAGAAAACTCATCTCTCAGAATGTAGAGGAGGGGTTCTTCGGGATCAGCTAAAATGGTTTTGGTTTCGCCGTTTACGCGCAGGGTGATATTTTGGGGCATGACACTCAATCGTTTGATTGATAAACTAGGGAATGTCGGTGTGAAAAGCAATTCCTAAAGTGGCAAGACGTAAGTATCAAGACCGACAAGCCCCTGAATCCTTTACGGTTTTCTGCCTCTAGGAGAAAAAGTTTGATTGTTCGCAAAGACGCTGGAGCTACAGGGTTTTTTTTAACTCAAAATCGATTTGCTGAAGGGGTCTTGTTGAGGATCTCTTAAGCCATTGTCCTTTATATTGTTTTAATCCTTGCTGAGGAGGAAAAATGTGACTCTCAGTCGGCAATGGATGTCCAATGGGGGACTTGCCTAAAACATATGGGATGAAACAAAAGGCATGAAAAAAGCACCCCTTTTGAGGATGCTTTAGTTGAGGTCGAGAGCGGATTCGAACCGCTGTACGAGGTTTTGCAGACCTCTGCCTAGCCACTCGGCCACTCGACCATCGGTTTTCGGAATGCAAATGTAGGATTTTTCCTTGCTTGAGCAAATTTCGGCTTCTTAAAAAAAAGAATTTCCCCAGGTGGAATCTCTTCAGAATTAAAGATTTCGCTACTATTATTGAGTTGGAAATACTGATTATCAAGCCTCTATAAAAAAGGTTTCAAAATTCCATTATTTATAATGACTCTAAATAAAATTAAGATGAGAAAATATATCGCAAAAGATTGAAGGTCAATCAAATAAACCTCAGTTTTTTGAGATTCGGTTAATATACGGCCTCCCTAATGCATCTTTGAAAAATTAGCGGGGGGTAGTACCTTTGCAGGGGTTAAAGAGAACCTTAAAAACTATTTAATTAGCTATAATATGTTATCCAAACGCTCGTTAGTAGGGATTCGATTGAATTTCCAGACGCTGGCAGTGCTGCTTTTCATGCTGATTGGGGTTTCGGCTTACGCTGCAGATCCAGCCGTTGCAAGCAGCGATGAGGCGATTGCTGCAGGTAAGACTGTCTTCAATGCCAATTGTAAAACATGCCACAAATTAGACCAGAAGTTGATTGGTCCCGCTTTGAGAGGAGTTTCTGATAGAAGAGACATTCCGTGGATTAAAGCATTTATCAAGAATTCCCAGGCTGTGATCGCTTCTGGCGACAAAACCGCTGTAGATCTTTTTAAGGAATACAACAACACGGTGATGATCGCTCATGAGTTTTTGAGTGACGCTGATCTGGACAACGTAATTTCCTACATCGAGCATGGAGACAAAGTAGATCCGGCAGCAACTGTAGCCGCTGCGGGCGGTGAAGCGGGTGCCGCAGCTGGAGGAGGAATTCCAAGTGAATACCTGACAATCATCGTCGGTGTTTTGGTACTTGTCCTTTTGCTGATCTTGGTCGTATTGGGATTGATCATCTCTGTATTGACCAAATACATCAACAAGCAGGATCTACCTGAAGATGACAAGGAATTTGTCTCTCAGAAGACCGACTATGCTAAAATTCTGAAAAGTGATGGCTTTATTATCATAGTGACCGCCTTGGTTATCGCCCTGGTCGCTAAGACTGCTCTTGATGGATTGTATTCCGTAGGAGTACAGCAAGGATATGCACCGACTCAGCCAATTGCTTATTCACACAAGCTTCATGCCGGTGATCTGGAAATCGCCTGTCAGTATTGCCACACTGGTGTAGAGATCGGTCGATCTGCTAACATTCCTTCTCCAAACATTTGTATGAACTGCCACACGCATGTTCAGAATGTAGCGGGTAAGGAAGGAATCTCTCCGGAAATCGCCAAGATCTATGCAGCGGTGGACAACAACCAGCCGATCGAGTGGGTGAGAGTTCACAATCTGCCTGACCTTGCGTATTTCAACCACTCTCAGCACGTAGCTGTCGGTGGCATTGAGTGCCAGACATGTCACGGTGAGATTCAGGAAATGGAAGTTGTTGGCCAACACAGCTCATTGACTATGGGATGGTGTATCGACTGCCACAGACAAACTGAAATTGCTACAGAAGGCAATGCATACTATGATAAGTTGGTTCAACTCCACTCTGATTCCAAAGATGCTCTGAAAGTAAAAGACATCGGTGGCCTGGAGTGTGCGAAGTGCCACTATTAATTCCTTATCCTTTTTGCTAATTCATTCCTAGAAATAAAAATGAAGGAAAATAAAAAAACCTACTGGAAGGGGCTCGAGCAACTCAGCAACGAAGCGGAGTTTGTGAAGCATGCCGACAGGGAGTTTGCGGAACTACCGACAACGCTGGGCGAAGACGGAAGTGCATCCCGAAGAGATTTTCTCAAAGTGATGGGTTTCAGTTTGGCAGCAGCTACACTAGCGGCGTGTGAGGCTCCGGTCAGAAAAGCTATTCCTTATGTGAATAAGCCGGTTGACATCAACCCATCCATTCCAAACTTCTACGCTTCTACCTTTACTTCCGGCGGTGATTATGCATCGGTGGTGGTGAAAACCAGAGAAGGTCGCCCGATCAAAATCGACGGAAACGAACTTTCTCCAATCAATAAGGGAAAAGTGAGTGCTATCGTGGAAGCGTCTGTGCTTTCTCTTTATGATAAGCAAAGACTGGCAAGCCCGATGATTGCTGGCGCGGCGGCCGACTGGAAAGCGGTAGATGAGCAAGTAAAAGCAAAATTGGGTGCTGCGGGTACTGTGAAGATTGTTGCGAATACAATCCTTTCCCCTACGACCTTCGAGGTATTAAATGAATTTTCTGCGGCAGTTGGTGGTGCTGAAGTGATCATGTATGATCCTGTTTCTAACTACGGAATCACCAAAGCTTCTGAAGTATATTATGGACAGGCAGTTTTGCCTTCCTACCATTTTGACAAAGCAAAAACGATCGTATCCTTCGGTGCTGATTTCTTGGGAACTTGGATTTCTCCGATTGAATTTGCCGGTGCTTACGCAAAGACAAGAAAGATCAGCAAGGCTCGCCCTGAGATGTCTAGACATTATCAGTTTGAATCCAACCTGTCAATGACTGGTGCAAATGCTGACTATAGAACTCCGATCAAAGCTTCTCAAAGCGGATTGGCGGTTTTGGCACTATATAACGCCATCGCAACCAAAGCAGGTGCTGCTACGGTGACTGCTGCGAAAGTAGAAATCGCAAACCTTGACAAAGCCGCCAATGATCTTTGGGCTGCCAAGGGCGCTGCACTGGTTGTTTCCGGATCAAATGATCCAAACGTACAGATCGTCATACACGCGATCAACGAACTTTTGGGAAGCAACGGAACTACAGTAGATTTCTCTACCCCGGTGAATTTCAGACAAGGAAACGATGCCCGCATGAATCAATTCGTAACAGAGTTGAAAGGCGGACAAGTTGGAGCAGTCATTTTTTACAACTGTAACCCAGTGTACGATCACGTTCGTGGCACTGAAGTCGCTGAGGGAATCGCCAAGGCAAAAGTAAGTATCGCGACCAACGGAACCTTGGATGAGACTTCTTCTCTGGTTCAGATCGTAGCTCCTGATCATCACTTCCTGGAATCTTGGAACGACTTCGAACCTAAGTTCGGTCAGTACTCACTTTCTCAGCCGACGATTTCACCGTTGTTCAATACCCGTCAGGCGCAGGATTCTTTCCTGACTTGGGCAGGGTCTACGACTTCCTATTATGATTTCCTTCAGAAAAGCTGGGAATCCACACTTTTCACGCAAGTAGAGACAAGCGGATCTTTCCAGGAGTTTTGGGATCAGTCACTTTACAATGGTGTCATAAATATCTCTAAATCCAGTGCGGATCTTTCACCGATTGGAGATGTGTCAGCCGCAGCGGCCGGAGTTGCTCAGGTGTCAAAAGCGGACAACGCAGGTGCCGAACTGGTAATCTATACCAAAGTCGGAATCGGTAGCGGTGCTTTCGCCAACAACCCTTGGCTACAGGAAATGCCCGATCCAATCACCAAGGCTACTTGGGATAACTACCTGACCGTGTCACAGCAATGGGCTACGGACAACGGAATCAAGATGGTGGAAGAGCATACCCAGAAAGCTTCCATTACAGTAAATGGCAAATCGCTGATTGTTCCAATCTTGGTTCAGCCAGGGCAGGCAAATGGTACTTTCGGTTTGGCTGTGGGCTACGGAAGAACCAAGGCTGGACGCGTAGCTGATGGAGTAGGGGTGAACGCTTACAATTTGCTGGACGCCTCCAAAGGCTTTGTGAATTTTGACCTTACCACCGGAGTGGAGGTGGCTGTAACAGGAGATACCTATAAGATCGCCCGAACGCAAACTCACCAGACTTTCATGGGTCGTGAAAACGTGATCCAAGAAGCTACTTTGGCAGAATATAAAACTGACGCTTCTGCAGGCAGATACAAGCCTAAAATCTACAAGGATGGTGAATTTGTGAAGCCGTCTAAGATTTCTCTTTGGAGCGGTCACAAATACAGCCAGCACCATTGGGGTCTTGCCATCGACATGAACTCATGTATCGGTTGCGGCGCCTGTACCGTGGCTTGTCAGGTAGAAAACAACGTTGCCGTCGTGGGTAAGCAGGAAGTTCTCAACAGAAGAGAAATGGCCTGGATCCGAATCGACCGCTACTATTCTTCTGACGCTCCTGCCGATGATCTGGCAGGTATGGAAGTAGCTGCGGCAAATCCGGAAGTAACCTTCCAGCCGATGATGTGTCAGCAGTGTAACAATGCTCCTTGTGAGACTGTTTGCCCGGTGGCTGCTACAACCCACTCCTCAGAGGGACTCAACCAGATGACTTACAACAGATGTATCGGTACTAGATATTGTGCCAACAACTGTCCGTATAAAGTTCGTCGATTCAACTGGTTCAAATACCATGACAACAAGGACTTCGCAGGAGTGAACATCGCTCAAAACGACGACTTGGGTAAAATGGTGCTGAACCCTGACGTGACTGTCCGTGTACGTGGTGTGATGGAAAAATGCTCCATGTGCGTGCAGCGTATTCAAGCTGGTAAACTGGCGGCGAAACGTGAAAAGCGTAAGGTTCAAGATGGCGAAATCAATGTAGCCTGTGCGGTCGCCTGTCCTACGGATGCCTTGGTCTTCGGAGATATGAATGATCCGGGTAGCAAAGTTTCTCAGATGTTGAAGATCGAAGAAACGACTTCAGCTACCAAAGAAGTAGGAGAAGAGCGAGCATACCATGTCTTGGAGGAGATCAACGTGAGTCCTAACGTTTGGTACTTTACCAAAATCAGAAATAAAGACAAAAACGAAGCGTAATCAAAATTTTATAAACTATGCAGGTTACTTCATCCGTACGCGATCCGTTAGTTACCGGGGGTAAAACCTACCATGACGTAACACAAGACGTGTCTCGCCATGTAGAAGCAAAGCCAAATATCAGATGGTTCCTTGCTTTCCTTACTTCTGCCGGTGTTTTGGCTTTGGGATCTATCGCAGTAGTTGCTACTGTTTGGGAAGGCATTGGTATGTGGGGTCTAAACAAAACCGTAGGTTGGGCTTGGGATATCACCAACTTCGTATGGTGGGTTGGTATCGGTCACGCCGGTACCTTGATCTCAGCGGTATTGTTGCTTTTCAGACAGAAATGGAGAACGTCTATCAACCGTGCTGCAGAAGCGATGACCATTTTTGCGGTTATTTGCGCAGCGATGTTCCCGGTACTTCACATGGGCCGTCCATGGTTAGGAGCCTATTGGGCACTTCCACTTCCCAATACTTTTGGTTCGCTTTGGGTAAACTTTAACTCCCCACTACTTTGGGACGTTTTTGCGATCTCGACTTATTTCTCTGTATCCCTAGTATTCTGGTATATCGGTTTGATTCCTGATTTTGCTACGATCCGAGACAGAGCTACCGGTTTGCGAAAGATCATTTACGGAGCACTTTCCTTTGGATGGGATGGCGCTGCCAAATCCTGGATGCGGTACGAGTCAGTATCATTGATTCTCGCAGGTTTGGCTACACCATTGGTACTTTCAGTTCACACGATTGTATCCTTTGACTTTGCTACCTCGGTCATCCCAGGCTGGCACACGACAATTTTCCCTCCGTACTTCGTTGCGGGTGCGATCTTCTCAGGATTTGCGATGGTGTTGACGCTGATGATTGTAACGCGAAAGGTGTATAACCTGGAGGATTACATCACTATAGGTCACATCGAGCTGATGAATATTGTCATCATCATTACGGGTTCTATTGTCGGTATCGCTTACATCACTGAGTTTTTCATCGCTTGGTATTCTGGTGTAGAAGCTGAGCAATACGCGTTCATCAACCGAGCAACTGGTCCTTACTGGTGGGCATACTGGTCTATGATGACTTGCAACGTGATTTCTCCGCAGCTTTTCTGGTTCAAGAAGATCCGTACTTCCATTGTGGCGACTTTTGCTTTGTCTATCGTCGTGAACGTTGGGATGTGGTTTGAGCGATTTGTGATCATCGTGACCTCTCTACACAGAGATTACCTTCCATCTTCTTGGGCGATGTTTTACCCAACCTGGGCTGATGTCGGAGTTTACCTATTCACCTTTGGTTTGTTCTTTACCTTGTTCTTCTTGTTTGCGAAGTTCTTCCCGGTGATCAACATGGCTGAAGTGAAATCTGTACTCAAGTCTTCATCCGAAAAAGTGCATAAATAATCATGGAAAAGGATACACATTTTATTCTGGGAGTTTACGACGATGAGGACGTATTGCTCCATGCAGTTGAGCAGGTAAGAGGTACCGGCGTGAAAATCCACGAAGTATATTCTCCTTACCCAGTTCACGGATTGGAGCATGTACTGGGTTATAAGAGGAGCAAACTTCCTATAGCAGCATTTCTTTTTGGATTGTTGGGAACTACGTTGGCTTTGACCATGCAGTTTTATATGATGAAATTCGACTGGCCGATGATCATCGGTGGCAAAGATCACGGAGCTTTCCCTGACTTTATCCCCGTGACATTTGAGTTGACCGTGCTTTTGGCTTCCTTCGGCATGGTGGCGGTCTTTATGATTGTCTCGAATCTGAAGCCATGGGCTCAACCAAGAATCTTCGACGTAAGATCGACCGATGACAAGCATATCATGGCTATCGACATTGCGAACAACAGTGGGCTGGAGTTGGATAAAATCAAGGAGATTTTGACATCTTCTGGAGCAACCGAGGTGAATAATAAAAGTTTTGAATAGAAAATCCGGATATATGAAAATTGCAAAAGCATTGATTTTCGGAGGTTCCGCGCTGGCCGTTTCCTTTTTGGCCGGATGTAAAGCCGGTGGTGATAACCAAGGGCTTGAATATGCACCTCAGATGTATCATTCCGTAGCGTATGAGCCTTTGACTCAAATCCAAGATGAAACGACCAAAGGAAACTTGATCTCTACCCGGGAAGATGGAAAAGGGGAATATTTTAACTCTAACATTCACAATCCACACGGGATGAATATGAGAGAGCCTGTTGCCAATACGGTTCCTCGCAACAAGCAGGGATACCTTCCTTACAGATTGAAGGCTTTCGAACTCGAGC
Organism: Algoriphagus jejuensis; assembly: GCF_039523455.1. Classification (NCBI taxonomy): domain Bacteria; kingdom Pseudomonadati; phylum Bacteroidota; class Cytophagia; order Cytophagales; family Cyclobacteriaceae; genus Algoriphagus; species Algoriphagus jejuensis. The sequence continues at coordinate 12,382 of NZ_BAAAFI010000032.1, forward strand.
AAGCTGCGTTGACCAAAAACCCAGTTGAACCTACCGAAGAGGTATTGGAGAGAGGCGAAGTTCTTTACCTTCAGTATTGCAGTTCATGCCATGGCAAATCAGGGCAGGGTGACGGAAAGGCTGGTGAGATCATTGGTGGTGTTGCCAACCTTACTGGCGGCGCGTATGTCAGCCTTCCGGAAGGTCATATCTTCCATGTGATCACCAAAGGAAAAGGCAGAATGGGAGCTCATGGTTCTCAGATTCCTGAGGAAAGCAGATGGAAAATTGTTCACTATGTCAAACAAGTTATTCAAGGTCAGGCTACAGCAGCTGCTCCGGCACCTGCTTCAGACTCTACCTCGGTAGCACAAGTAACCCCAGCTAACTAATCATGGCGCATCACGGCGAACAACACTATAATTTGGAGCAGCGATTTGTTTTTGGAGCTGCTATTAAGAAGCCTATCATGACCGTTTTGGTCATTGGGGCAATTCTTTTGGTACTCGGGATCATCCTGGCGATGACCGGTGGTCATCACGGAGAAGCTGAGGCGGAAGGTCACGCTTTTCACTGGTATCAGCGACTATATGCTAACTTGTGGATCAACAACGTGTACTTTACAGGTATTGCCATCATTGGCGTATTCTTCTTTGCGATTCAATACGCAGCTCAGGCTGGATGGTCTTCAGCGATCATCAGGGTAATGCTTTCCCTAGGCAACTGGTTGCCGATTGCAGGGGTATTGATGATTGTGACATTCTTCATCGCTAATCATGATTTGTTTCACTGGACTCATGCTTATCTTTTTGACAAAGCGTCCCCAGAGTATGACAGCATCATCGATGGCAAGGGATCTTTCTTCTATTGGCCGATGGCAAAAGGAACATTCCCGATTTTCTACATCTTGAGAATGGTCTTGTTCTTTGGCTTCTGGGTGTTCTTTTTCAAGAAATTCCAAAGCTTGACCTACAATGAAGATCTCATCGGAGGTACATCTTCCTGGTATACCATCAGAAAATGGTCTGCTTTCTTCCTGATCTTTTTCGCAGTGTCTTCTTCCATCTCTGCATGGGATTGGGTGATGTCAATTGACACACACTGGTTCTCCACGCTATTCGGATGGTATGTATTCGCTTCTTGGTTCGTAGCTGGCTTGTCCACGATCACCCTGATCACGATCTTCCTGAAGAGCCAAGGCCTTTTGGAAATGGTGAACGAAAATCACGTGCATGACTTGGGTAAATTCATCTTTGGTTTTACCATATTTTGGACGTACCTATGGTTTTCTCAGTTCTTGTTGATTTATTACGCCAACATTCCTGAGGAGACAGTGTACTTCATCGAAAGACTGTCTAGTGACATCTATGGTCCATTTATCTTTGTCAACTTGGGGATGAACTTTGTCCTTCCTTTCCTGTTATTGATGACGAGAGATGCAAAGAGACACGGGGTATTCTTGAAGTTGGTTTGTGCTTTGATTATCGCAGGTCACTGGGTTGACTTCTTCCTGATGGTACAGCCTGGTACTTTGGGTCACAACGGCGGAGTAGGATTTATGGAAATAGGAATGTTCTTGATCTATGGTTCAGCCTTCATTTTCGTAGTTCTTTCAGGATTGGCAAAAGGGAATCTGGTTGCTAAAAATCACCCGATGCTTGAGGAAAGCTATAATCATCACATCTAATTATTTATCCGAAAAAGCTAAGTTATGTACGGATTTCTTATAGGAGTAGGGGTTCTTCTGGTTCTGTCCATCATATGGATGGTGTACAGAATTCAAACCTTGGTATCTGTTGTAAAGGGTTCAGATAAGAAGATTGCCTCCGGGAGCAACAAGGTAAACGCAATCCTCTTCGTCCTCTTTTTGATTGGAACAACCATTTTGATGTTTTGGTATTCGATTAAGGAGTTTGACAACTACGATCTTCCGCTTGCTTCTGAGCACGGAGTTATTACTGACCAATTGTTTTGGATCACGATGGCTATCACCGGGATTGTATTTTTGATCACCCACGTGTTGCTTTTTATCTTCCCTTACAAGTATCAGTACAAAGAAGGCAGAAAGGCGGCTTTCTATCCTGACAACAACAAGCTAGAGATCATCTGGACAGCAGTGCCGGCAGTGGTTTTAGCAGGTTTGGTGATCTCAGGTTGGATGGCATGGTCTGATATCACTGCTCCAGCACCTGAAAATGCACACGTCATTGAGGTCATGGGCTATCAGTTTGCCTGGGAAGTAAGGTATCCCGGTAAAGACAAAGTTCTCGGAGATTATGATTATCGATTGATTTCCGCTTCGAATTCCCATGGAGTCGATTTCAACGATAAGAATGCACTGGATGATTTTCCTTCTCCGATAGTGGTAATCCCTAAGGGGGAGCCGGTTCTCTTCAAGATCAGAGCTCGTGACGTATTGCACTCTGTTTTTGCTCCTCACATGAGATTGAAGATGGATGCGGTACCGGGCATGCCAACTAGATTCTGGTTTGTACCTACGAAGACCACTGAAGAAATGCGAGCGGAATTGAATGATCCTGAGTTTGAGTATGAAATAGCTTGTACTGAAATCTGCGGACGTGGACACTTCGGAATGAGAAAAGTGATAGAAGTCGTAGAGCCAGCTGCATACCAAAAGTGGTTTGCAGAGCAGAAGTCTTTTGTGCAGCAAAACCCAGCTCTAGCAGAGGGGGTTTCGGCTGAGATCAAAGAACTGGCAGAAATTCAATTGAGAGAAAGTAATAAATAAAATTATAGGATATGTCTACAGCATCTGCGGCACATCATGACGCTGCCCACGATCATCACGATCATGAGCATCATGATAATTTTATAACAAAATATATCTTCACCCAAGATCATAAAATGATCGGTAAGCAATTTTTGGTTACCGGTATGTTTTGGGCGCTAATCGGAGGATTTCTGTCTGTACTTTTCAGATTGCAGCTTGGTTTTCCAGATTTGAGTCTGGAATTCCTTCGTCCATTGCTGGGCGGCTGGATCGATGAAAATGGAGCACTTGATCCTAATTTCTACCTTGCTTTGGTTACGATGCACGGTACCATCATGGTATTCTTCGTGTTGACCGCCGGCTTGAGTGGTACTTTCTCCAACTTCCTGATTCCACTTCAGATCGGAGCTCGTGATATGGCGTCCGGTTTTATGAACATGCTTTCGTATTGGTTTTTCTTTATCTCCGGTGTGATCATGTTTGTCTCCCTGTTTATCAAAACGGGCCCTGCGGGAGGTGGCTGGGTAGTTTATCCCCCGCTTTCTGCATTGGAGCAGGCGATTCCAGGTTCAGGTTTGGGTATGACTCTTTGGTTGGTTGCGATGGTGTTCTTTATCGCATCCTCTCTGATGGGCGGTATCAACTATATTACAACGATCATCAACCTTAGAACTAAAGGCATGTCTTTCTCAAGACTTCCTTTGACGATTTGGGCGTTTTTCCTGACTGCGGTGATCGGCCTTTTGTCGTTCCCGGTTTTATTTGGAGCGGCTTTGTTGCTTGTTTTTGACAGAAGTTTTGGAACCTCGTTCTACTTAGCTGATATCTACGTCGCTGGTGAAGCACTTCCTAATACCGGCGGTAGCCCGGTTCTATTCCAGCACTTATTCTGGTTCCTGGGTCACCCTGAAGTTTACATCGTACTGTTGCCAGCTTTGGGCATCACCTCTGAGGTCATCGCAACCAACTCCAGAAAGCCAATCTTTGGCTATAAGGCGATGATTGTTTCGATGTTGGGTATCACCGTATTGTCATTCGTCGTTTGGGCTCACCACATGTTTGTGTCAGGAATGAATCCTTTCTTGGGCTCTATCTTCATGTTCCTGACGCTGATCATTGCGATCCCATCTGCGGTAAAAGTATTCAACTACCTGACTACGCTTTGGAGAGGCAATCTGATCTTTACTCCAGCGATGTTGTTTTCCATAGGATTGGTTTCCTTCTTTATTTCTGGTGGCTTAACTGGTATTTTCCTTGGAAACTCTGCCATTGATATCCAATTGCACGATACCTATTTCGTAGTTGCTCACTTTCACCTAGTGATGGGTTCTGCATCATTCTTCGGAATGGTCGCCGGAGTCTATCACTGGTTCCCGAAGATGTTTGGCAGAATGATGGATGCTAAGTTGGGATACATCCACTTCTGGTTGACCTTCACTGGCGTGTACTTGGTGTTTTTCCCTATGCACTACATCGGGATAGCTGGCTTTCCAAGAAGGTACTACTCTTGGACTAACTTCGCTTTTACAGAGCATTACACTGACTTGAATATGTTTGTGTCTGCTGCGGCAATTGTCACCTTTGTATCTCAGTTCATCTTCTTGTTCAATTTCTTCTATAGCATGTATCGAGGAAGAAAGACAACGGCCAATCCTTGGAGATCCAATACACTCGAGTGGACTACTCCTATCGAGCCTGGACATGGTAACTGGCCTGGCGAGATTCCTTCCGTTTACAGATGGCCATACGATTACTCCAAGCCGGGTGCCGCAGAAGATTTTATTCCTCAGACCGTACCACTTTCTCAGACTCCAGAGTCCAACCTGCCTCATGAGCAGGAAATGGTGAAGCTCGAATTGGAAATTATGAAGGAAGAGGCTGAGGTTTTAGTAGCAAATGAATCAAAGCACTAATACAGCGGTAAACAGCTTTCGCCGACTTTCTTTTTGGACGGTAATCGCTGTTTACTTCTTGATCTTGGTCGGAGGGATCGTGCGTAGCACAGGCTCAGGAATGGGTTGTCCTGATTGGCCGAGGTGTTTTGGGAATGTCATTCCTCCAACTAGTGTAGAACAGCTTCCGGAGGACTACCGAGAGCATTATCTCCAAATAAGACTAGCTAAAAACGAAAGGTTTGTAGCAACACTTGAAAAATTGGGCTTTGAGAAAAAGGCCACCGAAATAGCAAATGACAAGTCCATCTTGGTAGAGGAGGAATTTAACGCCACCAAGACCTGGATAGAATACATCAACCGCTTGGTCGGTGTGTTGATCGGGCTCCTGATTATCCTGACAGTTTGGAAGTCTTTCAAGCTCTGGAGTTCCAACAAGTTGATTCCGATCTATTCGATTTTCGCGTTAATCTTGGTGCTCTTTACCGGATGGATTGGATCTATAGTGGTCTCCACCAACCTTCTGGCTTGGATGATTACATTCCACATGTTGCTCGCCTTGGCATTGGTTGCCGTACTGCTGCATGTTCACCATCTGTCCGAGCGACTCCAGCCGGGTCACGGAGTGAAAGTAGATGTTCCTGCTAAGGTAAGGTGGATTCTCGTCATCGCATCGCTTTTGACATTGATTCAGGTAGTCCTTGGAACTCAGGTGCGAGAAGAGATTGATCAAATTTCGTTTGCACTTGGAGACCTGCTTAGAGAAGAATGGGTTAGCCGGTTGGGGATAGATTTCCTCGTTCACCGGTCCTTTTCAATCGTGCTGCTGGGAATACATCTGTTGTATTTCTATTGGGCATTTCGGTACTCAGTCCGACGATCAAAGGTGAATCTTTTGACGCAAGTATTGATGTTGGTCTTGTTATTGGAGATCGCATCGGGAATGGGAATGGCCTACTTTGGCATTCCGGCGTTCCTTCAACCAGTGCACCTATTGCTTGGTTCAATCATTCTGGGCATTCAGTTTACTCTGATCCTACAATTGAAAGACCACGTACAGTTTAAGTTAAATACTATTTGAAAATGAGGACAGTTGACGTAACTGACCATTCGATATCGGCTTTTGTGATTGCAAGGATCAAAGCCTACTCCGAGTTAATCAAGCTGAGGCTTTCGGCCTTGGTTACATTTTCTGCGGTGTTCGGATATATCTTGGGAGATACCGGCACGAGCTTCGGTTGGTCTGGATTTCTCGGTCTAACACTCGGTGGATTTCTGATCTCAGGAGCATCCGGTGCTGCCAACGAGATCATGGAGCGTGATTTGGATAAGCTGATGAAGCGAACGCAAAACCGCCCTCTGCCACTTCAACTCATTTCCCTTCAGGAAGCCTATTGGTTTACCTCTTTCGTAGCAATCATCGGTATTGCCTTACTTTGGGTATTTACAAATCCATTGACTACCTGGCTCGGAATCTTGAGCATGGTGTTGTATGTATTCGCATACACTCCGCTGAAGAGAGTTGGTCCGATTGCGGTATTTGTCGGAGCGATTCCGGGTGCCATGCCTCCTTTGTTGGGCTGGACTGCCGCAACTGGTTCGATATCCTATGAAGCCTTGATCATCTTTGGAATCCAATTCATCTGGCAGTTTCCTCATTTCTGGGCAATTGCTTGGGTCAGTGATGAGGACTACAAGCGAGCTGGATTTAAACTACTCCCCAGTGGAGGAGGCCAGGACATCAATACAGCGATTCAGATCATGATTTACACGCTGTTTCTCTTGCCTTTGGGATTATTGCCAAGCTATTTCGGTTTGACGGGCTTGAACTCGGGGATAGTGGCGACGGTGTGTGGGGTACTTTTCCTTGCGCAGACTTTCTCACTAATGAGAGATTGTTCTCGAAATTCCGCATTGAAGATTATGTTTGGTTCTTTTCTCTATTTACCGATCGTGCAGATTGCGTATTTGCTTGACAAATTGCCCTGATTCATGGAAAGAGAACTGAAATATGTGGATATGGAGGAGCAGCCGATCTCCATGCACCCTAAGAAGTTTGCGCTTTGGCTGTTTATGGTGACAGTAGTGATGGTCTTCGCTGGCTTGACTAGTGCTTATATTGTAAGACAATCTGAAGGAAATTGGTTGGATTATGAACTGCCAGCTATATTCTGGTTGACGTCTGGGATCGCTGTGATGAGCAGTTTGACCCTTCAGTGGGCTTCCTACTCCGCCCGAAAGGACAATTTTGTCAATCTCAAAACAGGGATGGTTCTTACGGTATTATTGGGGATCGCATTTCTGGTGGGGCAGTGGTATAGTTGGGTGGCGATGGTTGACCGTGAAGTATTCTTTGTAGGAAATCCATCCGGATCCTTTCTGTATGTTTTCACCGGATTGCACGCTGTCCACTTGATCTCAGGTGTGATATTTCTGATTATTGTATTAATTTCGACCTTCAGACTGAAGGTTCATTCCCGGGCTATGATTCCCATGGAAATGGCTACTACCTATTGGCATTTTCTCGGGGGCTTGTGGTTATACCTGTTTATGTTTTTGCTTCTGAATCATTAAAATAAAACCTGCTACAAAACAATAAATTATGTCTGCGCATTCTACTGCTATTGGAGTAAGCTCGAAAAGAGGCGTTTGGGGTGGAGGAAACGAACCCATGAAGGCCAGTTATGGAAAACTCATGATGTGGTTTTTCCTGCTCTCCGACATCTTCACTTTTGCGGCCTTCTTGATTACCTATATCTCGATCCGTGTCAGTTATCCGGCTTATGCAGGGTCTGCGGACGCGTTCGTAGGTTCCAACGAATACTGGCCAGTACCGGAATTGGTATTCAAGGCGCTTCCTTTCCTACATGGGGTGAATGCTCCCCTGATTTTCGTAGGGATCATGACTTTTATCCTGATTGCCAGCTCCGTGACGATGGTATTGGCGGTGGAAGCAGGTCATAGAAACGACAGAAACGATGTCGTTAAATGGATGCTTTGGACCTTAGTAGGAGGGATTACCTTCTTGAGCTGCCAGGCATGGGAGTGGAGTCACTTTATCCATGGCACTGATGGCGGTACGGTAATGACCTACGTCAATTCATTGAATCGAGTGGTCACCGAGACGGTTTTTGGAGCCAATCTAAATGTGAACGAATACGGGCCAGCAGGTTTCGCACAGTTGTTTTTCTTCATCACCGGCTTTCACGGATTTCACGTGACCATCGGCGTGTTCCTTCTTTTTCTTTGCTTTTACCAAGCGGCTGTCGGGGTTTATGACAGAAGAGGTCACTACGAAATGGTGGAGAAAATTGGCCTCTACTGGCACTTTGTTGACCTGGTTTGGGTATTTGTATTTACGCTTTTCTATCTGATCTAGCATTTAAAAACCTTCGAAAAATGGATATTCAAGAAAACAAGTCAACCCTCGTAGTAGAAGCTCGGAACGAGAAAAAGGTCAAGAAGATCTGGAAGACTGCCGGAATCCTTTTGGCAATCACGGTAGTAGAATTTATCATGGCATTTACCATGGGCAGAGGGATTTTGCTCTACACTGCCTTCATTGCCCTGACGATTTGGAAGGCAAAATACATCATGTTGGAATTCATGCACCTTGGTGACGAAGTCAAGGGTTTGTTCTATTCGATCATTGCTCCATTGATTTTCCTGTTTTGGTTAATTATTGTCCTAGTTAAAGAAGGTTCAGAGATCTTCCTTTTGCGTTGGTAAAAAATAAATTTCAATAAAATGGAAGGTTGAGGTGGATCACTTCAACCTTCTTTTTTGTTAACAAAATGCTATGAAAGGATTGAGGATATTGCAGGGAATGGTGTTGGTGTGCATCTTGTTGATCCCTGTTTTGGTATTTATGTTTTTGAGGGGATTTGGAAAAAACGAATATGACCTCCCCATTTTTTTCGAAAAAGGAGCAGACAATCCGTTTTTAGAATGCCCTGTCACCGATACTACTCAGCACTATATTCCTGAGTTTTCCTTTTTGAACCAAGACGGTAAAGCCATTGGGAGAGCGGAGATGGAAGGAAAGATTACCGTGGTGGATTTCTTTTTTACCTCCTGCCCAAGCATCTGTCCGGTCATGTCCAAGGAGATGGAACGCGTCAATGACATGTTTCGCAATGAGCCAATGGTTCAGATTATGTCCATCAGCATCGATCCTGAATTCGATACTCCTGAGATATTGAAAACCTATGCAGAGGAGCATGGCGCAATACCGGGCAAGTGGCATTTCCTTTCGGGGCCAAAGGACGAGACCTATCGCTTGGCCAAGTGTGGCTTTATCATTCCCACAGTTGACGGAAATGGCGTGCCGGACGACTTTGTCCATACCGATAAGTTTATGCTCATCGATGAGCTCGGCCGTATCCGCGGCTACTATAGCGGGACTAATCGGGAAGATGTGGATCTGTTGATGTTAGAAACAAAAGTATTATTACATGGAAGCAAGTAAATATCCTTCGCTGCAACATGAGACGAAAGTGAAGAGCTGGATCATTGGGATATCCATTGTCATCCCTTTGGTGGTGGCAATCCTGATTTTCATGCCTGCCAAGATCACTTCCTTGGGAGATTGGGTTTATTTCCTTCCCCATTTGAATGCCGTGGTCAATACCGCTGCATCCGCAGCGCTGATCCTTGGATTGATTTTCGTTAAGAATAAGAAATACAGCTATCATGGAGCAACCATGACAGTAGCTTTTGTTCTTGGAGCCTTGTTTTTGGTATCCTACGTGGTTTATCATGGAGCGGCAGAGAGCACGAAGTTTGGAGGTGAGGGCATGATTCGTTCGGTTTACTACTTCTTGTTGATCACGCACATCGTATTGGCGGCGGTGGCCTTGTTCCCAATTCTGTTTGCCTACTACTATGGCTACACAGATCAGCGTGATAAACACCGAAAAGTGGTTAAATTTGCGTATCCGATCTGGTTGTATGTGTCGATCAGCGGCGTGATCGTCTACTTGATGATCAGTCCCTATTACACGCACTAGAAGAAAAGCGATCAGCCTCAGTTTGCAGATTTGTCTCAGATCTCGAATTATGCCTGCCGGAAAAATCTGAACGCAGGTAACCAAAGTGATTAACTATGAAACTTAAGCTTATCCTTCTTGCTTTCTTTTTTCTGGGAATTCACCTCAGTTCTTGGGCGCAATGCGCGATGTGCCGCGCTTCGGTGGAAAATAACGTAGCCAACGGCGAGACCACCATCGGAGCTGGACTGAACACCGGAATCATTTATTTATTTACCATGCCATATCTTTTGGCAGCTGTGATCGCATTTCTATGGTATCGCGCTGCGAAAAAACGGAAAGCAAAATTGGCACTCCGATAAGAGATCAAAAAGCAATGTTTGATACCAGACTTTGCTTTTTTATTTTTAGGCTAAATGAGCTTCCAAACCCGCCGACTGGTCATCTTGATCAGTATCATTTCTCTTCTGATCGTTCTGATTTTAAACTTTTTTGTTTTTCAGAAAAGCGAGGAGGAAAAGTACTTTGAAGCAATCCAAAAAAAAATCCAACGGGTAGACAGTCAGTTTGACGAGGATTTCATCGGTGTCTTGATGGAAATACGACCTGAGGACTCGGTGACCTTTGATCGAGTCAGCAGTCCCGACAGTCGACATCCGTTGTTCGTCCTCGATGCAGGCGGAAAGTTGCGCTATTGGTCTGATTTTACGGTCACGTTGGACTTTTCCCAATTGGATCTCAACCAAGAGTACCAGCTTTTGGAAGATCCGTTTGGGATATTTTTTGTGAAAATCAGAAAGGTCACTAGGAATACCTCCAACTACCACCTAGTCCATGCCCTGCGTCTAATCTGGCCCGGTTCTATTGAAAATGATTACCTCAAGACGGGGCCTAACCCGGATTTCTTCGGCAATGACCGCTTTCAGCTTTTTCCCGAGCCCTCCGACGGTGCATTTCAGGTACGGTCCGAATCGGGCAAAGCAGTCTTTGGAATTAGTTTTCAGCTCGGCTACGAACCTGTGGGCAGAGTTGCCAATACTGCCTTGCTGATCTTTATTTGTTCAATTTTTTTGCTCTATTTTCTATTGAGTTTTGATTTCCTGAGAAAAAAATGGAAGAAAGGTTACCCCTGGCAGACGATCGGTTATGGTTTTTTGATTTTGGCGGCTATTAGGGGACTCATGCTCTATTTCAATTTTCCGGGAGAGTTCTTTGAGTTTTCGCTCTTCGATCCGGTGAATTACGCTTCCTCTTGGCTCAATCCTAGTCTGGGCGATCTCCTGCTCAACACCATCTGTCTTAGCATTATTCTCGGTCTGACGATTTCTCAGCTTTATTCTAAAAACACCTTCCAAAAGGTTCAAGTGCTGAAAAGCGGAGGTAAGTTTCAATTGAGTTTGTTCTTGACAATTGTAATCAGCACAGCCTTTTTTGTGCTGACTTGGTACCTTCCCCGCAACCTGATTTTTAACTCGCAATGGGTGTTGGACATCCGTTCGATTCCGACTTTCGACTGGTTCAAAGGGCTGAGTTTTTTGATCTTGTTTTTATTTAGCTCAGCCTATGTGCTTCTCTCGCTGACGATGTTCAGCTTGCTGCTTAGTGTGAGGAATGACAAAATCATTTACTACAAGTACCTCGCGTGCGTCGGCTTGCCTGTTATGGGAATTGCGCTGTACGTTAGTTTTTGGCTGGGCTTAGTATGGGCCATACATCTTTTTTTTCTTTTTAGTATCATTCGGTTCGAGCTGTTTCAAAATACTTTCCGGCTCGGCCTCGATACGTTTTTGACGTTTTTTTATGCCTGTTTAGCCACTGCGGCAGTCATCGGTATCAGCACGCTCAAGTCCGAACAGGAGCGGCTTATTCTGTCCAAAGTTCGTTTTGCCAATCAAAACCTGATCGAAAACGACGTCATGACGGAGTTTTTTCTGGGCGATATTTTCAATCGGGTGAAAAGCGACCTTTTTATTCAAAATCGAATTGCCGATCCATTGTTGTCGAAGGAACCCATCGAGACCAAAATCCGAAGAATCTATCTGGACAATTATTTTGATCAGTTTGAGGTTGTGATTCGGATTTTTACGGCATCAGGACAGCAGGTACTTGGCTCGGCGGAAGGGACGGATTTGAAAGATCTAAGGCAGCAGTTTGTCAAAAGTGACTATGCGACCGGGGTGCGGGATCTATATTTTGTTCGAGGAAAGGAGACGACCGCAAGCAACAAGTTTGTCGCTTTTATCCCGATTTTGCGAGAGGATAATTTGTTGGGGACACTTTATCTGGAGTTGAAGCAGCTTCGAATTCAGCCGGGTAGCGTCTATCCAAAACTATTGTTGGATCGAAAGTATGCCGAAAAGCTGGATCCGCTTACATACGAATACGCGGTGTTTCGGGACAAGGAATTGTTGCGTAGCTCGGGCACTTTCAACTTCAATCAAAGTGATTTGCTGAGGATTTTGGATCGTAACCAGTTGTATGTAAATGGCGTCCATTTCCAGGGTAACCATCTTTTTGGGATGAAGAATGGCGACGAAGTGATCATCCTTTCTTCTCCAACGATCTCCTTTTCTCAGTTTTTTGGCAACATTTCCCTCTTTTTTGTGGCCTTTGTTTTCATGACTTTCCTGGCGATTTCGCTGAATACTTTTTTCAGAGGCTATCGGGATTTCGAGTTCAACTATTCGACGAAACTCCAGCTGTACTTGAATTTCGCCTTCTTTTTTCCCATCATTATCATCTCCATCATCACGATCGGGCTATTGGGAGGAAGCTATCGGGATGACCTCAACCGTCGATATATCGAGAAAGCTAGCCTGATCCGAAGTAATCTGGGGGCGTTTTTTAACAATCAGAATCCGTCAAATGTAGATCGAGACCTGCTCAACGAGGAGATCAACTCTCTGGCCAATACCATCGCCAGTGACATTCAACTCTACAGGCCCGATGGTTACCTGGAGGCGACTAACCGCCCGAATATTTTTGACAAAAAAATCCTCTCACCTTGGATCAATCCCGCCGCAATGGCGGGTTTGATGGAGAAAAACCAAATTCAACTTTTGCTCGACGAACGGATTGGACGTTTGAAGTATCAGACTGTTTATTTGGCGGTCCCGTCCCAGGTCGATCAATCAAATATAGGGATCTTGGCGGTGCCATTTTTCGAGTCTGAAACAGAACTTAACTCGCTGATCTCCGACGTCCTGGGCAATATCTTCAACGCCTTTGTGGTCATTTTTATTCTCTTTTTGATCGTATCCTCTTTCGTCTCCAAGAATCTGACCTTACCCTTTAAGTTGCTGACGCAAAAGCTCAAAGCAACCAATCTCGAAAATAACGAACCCATGCATTGGGCGTCCAAGGATGAAATCGGCCTGTTGGTCAACGAATACAACAACATGCTCTTTAAACTGGAGGCAAGTAAGAAAGTACTCGCATCTACAGAAAAGGAATCCGCCTGGAAAGAGATGGCCAAGCAAGTCGCCCATGAAATCAAAAATCCACTGACTCCGATGAAACTGACGCTTCAGCATTTGCTCCGCCTGGAGCAAGAGGGGAAGCTCGATGATCAGGAAAAATTGCGTAGATCACTGGAAACACTGATTCATCAGGTAGATGCGCTCAGTGGGATTGCTTCTTCATTTTCCACTTTTGCCAAAATGCCACTGCCCAAAAATGAGCTGATGAACTTCAAGGTGGTAGTCAACAAGGTGATGGAATTGTTTAAAAATGACAGGCGGGTGCAGCTGGATTTTCAGGATGACTCGTTTACTGAAGAGATAACGATTATGGGCGACGACAAGCTTTTCGGACGGGTGATCTCCAATCTGATTATCAACGGAATTCAGGCGGTGAAAACTGGACAAACGCCCCACATCCGTATTTGGCTTTGGCTCACGGAGCAGGCGGTCTTCCTGGAGATTACCGACAACGGCAAGGGCATTCCTCCGGAACTCCGGGACAAGATCTTCATCCCCAATTTCAGCACGAAGACTACTGGATCGGGACTCGGCTTGGCTATCGCAAAGAGCGGCGTCGAGACCGCCGGAGGCAAGATTTGGTTTGATACAGAGGTGGGAAAGGGCACGACCTTCTACCTGACTTTCCCGCTGGCGCAAAGCTGAGAGGCAAATAGTCCGAGCGGTGTCGAGAAGATCCACTCTGGAGGTGTTAGAATGCGGAAGGAAATCTTTGCGACTCAGCGTCTTCGCGAGATGTTTTATTGTCCGCAAAGACGGAAAGGCGCAAAGGAAAAACTTGGCGGAAACTCAGCGCTCTCCGCCTGTCCTTGGTAGATCCCAAGCGAAGCACTGCAGGAAAATTTCACTTCCTCTAAAAGTCCCGCCTTCCGTCTCTTGTCAAGTATATTTCGCGGAAAATTGAGTCTGGGAGAATTACATTTATTTACCTTCAACTAAATCGGCAACTGGCTCCCATGCGTTTTTGGCTCATTTTCTGGGTTTTCTTCATCTGGCTGGCTGGGTCTGTCCAGGCTCAGGAGAAATGTCGCTGGTATCCTGCTTCCTATTTTGAGTCGGAGCGGCAGCTCGATTCCCTGTCTGTCCTCCAGGAATCTATCCGCGTGACCGACCAGGCCGGTAAGGTTTATCCCTTTGTTTTTGATTTTTCAAAAAGGACCCTTCGGCTGGATGACTTGGGAGAAAAGCCCGATTCTTTGCAGGTCTGCTACCGGACTTTGACCGTCCGATTGGATCAGACCTTTACCAATAGGACACTTACCGCAAACTATGATTCCACGGCCATGTTTCGGGACAACCGTGTCCAGACACTGCCCGAATTGGATATCCGGGAGGAGCTTTTTCCCAGTTCCAATCTCTACAAAACCGGTAGTCTCACCCGGGGAGTTTCCTTCGGAAATACGCAGAATGTGTTTGTCAACTCCGCTCTCAATCTACAGCTGGAGGGCGATATTGGGGAAAATCTGAAGATCCGGGCCAGCATCACCGACCAGAATGTGCCTTTTCAGCCAGAGGGAAATACCCAACAAATCCAGGATTTTGACAATGTGCTGATTGAGCTGTACAATGAAAACTTCAGTCTCGCCGCTGGGGACGTGGTGCTTCAGCAGCGGCAGTCTGAATTTTTGCGTTACTACAAAAACGTTCAGGGCCTCCAGTTCACTTCGAAATATAAGCTGAAAGACAATTGGGAAGCCAGTTCGCAAGGCTTCGTCTCGGTGGCCAAAGGCAAGTTTGCCTCCATCCAGCTACCTATCTTGGAGGGAGTGCTCGGCCCTTATCGCATCAATGGGCCAAACAACGAGCGCTACGTCATCATCATGGCCAATTCGGAGCGGGTTTTTCTGGACGGCAAACAACTCCAGCGAGGCTTCAATGCCGACTATGTGATCGACTATAATCAAGCCGAAATCACGTTCACTCCCAAAGTCCTGATCACCCAGTATTCCCGTGTCCGGATCGATTTTGAATATGCGGAGCGAAATTATTCCCGCTCCATCCTCGGCGCCAATCACCTCCAGACGAATGGCAAGGTGGATTTTTATGTCAACTACTATCAGGAGAAAGACAACCGGAACCGGCCACTCTTCACGGAGTTTACCCAAGAGGAACAGCAGCTGCTGGCTTCGGTGGGGGATTCGGTTGACCAGGCGACAATTCCGAGGATCGATTCGGTGGCCTTTGATCCGACACGGATCCTGTACGAACAGCTGCAGGATCTGGACGAGACTGGCAATCCTTTTACCTACTACCGCTATTCCACTGATCCGGAGCTTGCCCATTACTCCCTTTCTTTCTCCCAAGTCGGTTCAGGAAAGGGGGATTACCGTCGCGTCAATCAGCTGGCCAATGGGACCGTCTATGAATATGTGAGCCGCCTCAATGGACAGCCTCAGGGTGACTACTCTATCCTCACCCAACTGCCGGCACCGGACAGCAAGCGAATGACCACGGCCGGCACCCGCATCAAGCTGGGGGAATATGAGAAGGTCTACACCGAAGTGGCGCTTTCTTCGGTGGACAAAAACCTCTTTTCCTCCCAAGATGATGATGACAATCAAGGGCTGGGTTGGAAAGTGGGATTGCAATCCGAAAATCGGGAGCTGGGGATGCTAAAAGGCTATCGCTTCAAAGGCTTGACGGAATTTGAGTACAACTCGACCAACTTCAATTTCATTGATCGGTTCCGTTACATTGAATTTGACCGGGACTGGGGGCTCACGCCGGAGATGCTCGAGACTGCGGCAGCGGAGCGCTTTTTTCTGGCCCAAGTAGGACTGGAAAAAGATGCCTTGAATACCTTCAATTACAAGCTGTACCTCCGCAACCGGGAAAATGTACTCCACGGCTCCCAGCACACAGCCTACTGGAATGCGGAGCTCGGCAAAAGATTTCGGCTGCGGCAGGAGTTTTTCAGGCTGCAAAGTGATCAGGACACTTTGTCGACGGACTGGACCCGCTATCTGGGAAATGTGAACTTTCAGTCTAAAGTCCTGGTGCCAGGCTACCAGTTTTCCTTGGATAGAAATGCGCTGAAAAATGCCGAGACAGACTCGGTGGTCAGCACTGCGATGAATTATAAAGAGCATCTGGTGTACCTGAAAAGCAACGATTCGCTTAGCTATGCCTTCTCGGCAGATGCGGCTTGGCGCCAGGATCGATTGCCGGTTGGGGGAAAGCTCATCGACGACACGCAGGCCTTTACCTCCAACTTTACCTTCCGAAAACAATGGGCCAAGCATAGCTTGAGCAGCACCTTTACCTATCGCGAACTGGAGTATGTCAACCGGGATCTGCCTACGGAGCTGACGCTTTTGGGGAAGGTGGACTATTCCGGTAGCTTGGCCAAGAATCTCATCCGAAACGAAATCAGCTACGCAATCGGCAACGGCAGGGAACTCCAGCGGGAGTTTGTTTACCTGCCCGCACCCAACGGTGACGGTACCCACACTTGGCGGGATGACAACGGCGACGGGATTCAGCAGTTGAATGAATTCTACATCGCCATCAACCCGGAGGAGAAGCAGTATATCAAGATCTTTGTGCCGACCGATACCTATGTGCAGGCCTACACCAGCTTGCTCAACTACCGCATCCAGGCAAAATTTCCCGACGATTGGAAAGAGTCGGGAGGCCTTCGCCAATTCCTCTACCGCTTTTCCAACACCTCCAGCCTGAGCGTCGAGAAAAAAGTGACCTCGGAAGACTTTTGGGATCGGGTGAATCCCTTCATCGGATCGGTGGAGCGGGATCAGATCCTCTCGCTCCGGCAGATCATCCGCACGAGTTTCTTTTTCAACCGGGCTTCGGCCAAGTACGGTTTTGACCTTTCGCTCGTTGACTCACAATTGAAGCAGTTGCTTTCTGGCGGCTTTGAGGATCACGTGCAGCAGGACTGGAAGCTCAACACGCGTTACAATTTCAATCCGACCATGACGCTGCGGATTTTGGGGGCAGTTGGGGATCGAATCTCGGCTTCCGACTTTTTGGAAAATCGAAACTACAGCATCCAGCAGGCTACTCTTGGGCCGGAATTGGCTTGGCAGCCCAGTCCATTTTTCAGGACTACTGGAAGCTATTCCTTCAGTGGAAAGGAAAATATCCAAAACCTGGAGTATGAAGAAACCGCCCAAATCCATGAGTTGGGCTTGGATATGCGCTTTGCGAAAGCTATCAAAACCACCCTCACGGGAAATATGAAATATATCCAGATCGACTACAACGGCGAAGTAAACTCACCGGTCGGCTACGAAATGCTCCAAGCGCTGACTCCGGGGACGAACCTCACTTGGTCCCTAAGCTGGTTGCAGCGAATCGGGGAGGGGCTTCAACTCAATCTTGTATATGAAGGTCGCAATTCGGAGGGATTGGAGCGGGTCGTCCATGTGGGACGGATGCAAGTCTCCGCACTCTTTTGATAAAAAAATGTAACTTTGCTCACTGTAGATAGTTGTCATACTAACTATTAAACTACTAATCAAATGAGCAAAAGTATCCTCGTCACCGGAGGTACCAAAGGGATAGGTCGGGCGATCATTGAGCGGTTTGCGAGCGAAGGATTCGACATATTCACCTGTGCCAGAAATGAAAAGGATCTCGCTTCGCTAAAGTCGCATTTGGAGAAAGAGCACGCTGGAATCAAGGTCTTGACGATGGCGGCTGATCTTTCGAAGAAGGAAGAGGTTTTTCGCTTTGCCGACGCTGTGAAGGCAGTTGGAGTGCCGGATGTGTTGGTGAACAATACCGGGATTTTCCTGCCTGGCTCGCTGTACAACGAACCCGACGGTAACTTCGAATTTATCATGGAGACCAACCTATACTCTGCCTATCACCTCACCAGAGCTTTTGCGCAGCAGATGATCGACCGCAAATCCGGCCATATCTTCAGCATGGGCTCAATCGCAGGATTGACTGCCTACCCGAATGGAGGAAGCTATGCGGTGTCCAAGTGGGCGATGCTCGGTATGACCAAGTCTTTTCGCGAGGAGCTGAAGCCGTATCATATCAAGGTGACGTCTATCCTGGCCGGAGCGACGTTTACTGATAGCTGGGCTGGAGCGGGCATTCCGGAGGAAAGATTCATGAAATCCACTGACGTGGCCGAAAGCGTGTGGGGCGCTTACAACCTTTCCCCACAGACTGTTGTTGAAGAAATTATTGTACGCCCCCAATTAGGAGATATATAAGCTATGGAGTCACTGATCAAATCCCTCGATTCGCTCTATTGCGATAGCCTCACGGGCTATTCCCGCAGGAAAACCATCCCCGTGCGAGTGGGAGATGTGCTCATCGGCGGCGACAACCCCATCGTCGTGCAGTCCATGACGACCGTGGACACCATGGATACCATGGGCTCTGTGGAGCAAAGCATCCGCATGATTGAGTCAGGCTGCGAACTGGTGCGGATCACCGCGCCGAGTATCAAGGAAGCCGAAAACCTCCGGCATATCAAGGCTGAGCTGCGCAAAAGAGGCTATAAAACTCCGCTTGTGGCAGACATACACTTCACGCCAAACGCTGCCGAACTTGCCGCAAGGATCGTGGAGAAAGTCCGCATCAATCCGGGCAACTATGCCGATAAAAAGAAATTTGAAGTCATCGACTATACCGATGCCAGCTATGCCGATGAGCTGGATCGCATCCGTGAGCGTTTTTTGCCTTTGGTGAAAATCTGCAAGGAAAACGGAACTGCCATGCGGATCGGAACTAACCACGGTTCGCTTTCCGACCGAATCATGAGCAGATATGGCGATACGCCGCTCGGAATGGTGGAGTCGGCACTGGAGTTTTTGAGGATTTGCGAGGATGAAAACTACTTCGATATTGTCATCTCCATGAAGTCCTCCAACACGCAAGTGATGGTACAAGCCTACCGGCTGCTAGTGCAAAAGCTGAATGAAGGCGGCTTCAAACCTTATCCGCTTCACCTCGGAGTGACCGAGGCTGGAGAGGCAGAAGACGGGCGAATCAAGTCGGCCGTGGGCATCGGGACGTTGCTGGAAGACGGACTGGGAGATACCGTCCGAGTATCTCTGACCGAAGATCCGGAGTTTGAAGCGCCGGTAGCCAAGGCGCTGATCGATCGGTATTCCGAGCGAAAAAGCCACGAGCCGATCCCGGAAATCACCCACTATCCGATCACTCCCTTCGAATACAACAAACGGCAGGTAGCCGAGATCTACAACTTTGGCGGACACAATGTGCCGCGGGTGATCACCGATATTTCCAAGATCGAGAGAATAACTGACCGCGAGATGAAGGTGGTGGGGCACTTTTACCTGCCCGAGCTCGACAAGTGGAAGATGAACGATCAAGGCTGTGATTTCGTCTATTCGGGTTCCAATCCGATCCCTTTCATGTTGCCAAACGGCATGAAGGAAATCCAGGATTTTGCAGTTTGGAACTTAGCTCCAGACCAGGTGAATAAGTTTCCACTTTTTAAATTGGAAGAATACAAAGGTGCTAAGCGGTTCCATTCCGAGCTGAATTTCTTGGAAATCTCCGCGTTGGAAATCGACGCTGCAATTCCTGCGATAGCCGGAAAAAAAGATACGGTCTTGATCCTGAAGACGGCCAACACCCATTCCATGCCCGCTTTGCGCCGGGCATTTGTCAGTCTCTTGGAGGCAAAGTCTGATGTCCCAGTCGTGGTCAAGGTCAGCTATCCCGACCAGTCGGCGGATATGACGATGCTCTATGCGGCGACCGATGTAGGCGGACTCTTGATCGATGGACTGGGCGATGGAATCCTGATTTCTTTGGAAAAGGAAGCAGAACATACCCGAGCCGAAGTGCTGGAGCAGATCAAGCTGCACAATACCGTGAGCTTTGGCGTGCTTCAAGCGGCCAGAACCCGTATGTCTAAGACGGAGTATATTTCCTGTCCTTCCTGTGGCAGGACGCTCTTTGATCTCCAGGAAACCACCGCGATGATCCGGAAACGAACCGACCACCTCAAAGGCGTGAAGATCGGCATTATGGGCTGCATCGTGAATGGGCCGGGAGAGATGGCCGATGCCGACTATGGTTATGTCGGTTCGGGCAAAGGAAAGATTACGCTCTACAAAGGCAAGGAAGTGATGAAGAAATCCGTTCCTTCTGAAAAGGCCGTGGACGAGCTGATCAACATCATCAAGGAAGACGGCATGTGGAATGAGCCGGAGACGATTTGAAATCGAGATTCAAGATTTTAGATGCAAGAATCAAGACCAGAGTCGCCGATCATTTGCATGCTGATTGTACTTCAAAGATGCTTCGAAGAATCTACGCAAGCCGGGAATTAACCTCCTCGTTTTTTTCGTAGGAATAATTCAAAGCTTTAATTCTGGATTTGTAGGCAGCAATATAAAGGTGATTTTTAAATCAAACATAAATCACACTATAGTGTGAAAAATGGCAAAGGGAAAGCGAAGAGCTTGGCTTGAATTGGAATTATCACATTATAATGTGATTATTGATTGAATGAGTCGAAAAGAAAAATCACCTTACTTTGACACTCATCCAAGATGCTTCCAAAAGTTTAGAATCACCCATCATGGCAGTGCCTGATTGTTTAATGATGCTGCTGCTGATTCTCTGATTTTTGATGATATACTTGATCTCTTTATTGAAACCTGCACCTGCAAAAAACTGGACTTTCTCAATGCTTGTCAAAGCAAATATTCCTTCTGCCAAGCCCAGAAGTTTGATTCCTGCGCCTCCACATTGAGCCATGGACTCCACTAATATCATCCCCGGTATGAAGCCTGAGTCGGGAAAACTTCCTTTGAGCCATTTATCTTTTTTGGAGAAAATCTTTGTTGCTACGATCTCGGATGTTGTGGACGAAATAACTTGATCCACAAATAGAAAAGGATCTCTATGTGGCAATAAGTCAGTGATTCTATGCTGATTCATTTTCATAGGATTTGGTCTTACGGGTTTAATTTTTACTCTCAGGAAGTGTGGAGATGGAATTTAGTAATAATATTGGATTGTAATTTCGGAGGAGCTAATTTGAAATCGCAGGGATTCAATAAGAAGGTATCCCATCAACTTTCAAACTGGCTGACAGTCCTAGCTTCAATGTCAATTCAAACGATGAAACATAAAAATAAAGTAAACTTATATCGAGCATCATCGGTTGAAGATTAAATTTGCAATGCCATGTCAGATAAAAATAAAGTGCAGGAATTCTTCAAGCTGGGTGAATTTGGAAACTATTTCACCCGGGTATTTCAAAAACCCGATCCCAACAAGCCCACCAATTTCAATCTGCGCATGATGCATGGGATCAACAAGATCTCCATCATCATGTTTTTGATCGCTATCATCGTGTGGACAGTAAAGCGGTTTATTTGATTGAGAAAATCACTACACGACACTTAGAGAAGAGGCCGACAGGTCTCTTTTTTTTTGGCTTGGTACTGCGATTGTAACATTTGCGGGAGTGATGAAAACATCGGTATGGGGGCGCGAAATTGCCATCCCTTTTTTTTCATTCCCCACGATGAGTGGGATTTTCCCCAAAACTTGCAAATCCAATCGTCATGGAATCCAATCGCAAACCTTTCTATAAGAATCGCCGCTACCAGGTAATTTTCGGTCTTGTGGTTCTCCTGATTGCCTTTCGACTTTACCTCCCGACCTTGGTCAAAAACTACGTAAACAAAGTGTTGGCTGAGCTTCCGGGATATTATGGGCATGTGGAGAGTATCGACATCGCCTTGATCCGCGGAGCCTATGTGATCAATGAATTGTATCTCAACAAGATCGAGGCGGAAACAGAAATCCCTTTTATCAATCTTCCCAAGACGGACATCTCCATCGAGTGGAAGTCACTCTTCAAAGGGGAAATCGTCAGTGAGGTGCTTCTCTACGAACCTACCGTCAACTACGTCTCGGAAGACCAGGAGGGGGAGGAAGCTGCCAAAGGCGATGACTGGTCCAAGGCCTTGACAGACTTGGTGCCGATCAAGATCAACCATCTGGAGATGCACGACGGCAAATTTTCCTACATCGTGGCCGGATCGGATCCCGCCATCAATCTTGATATTAGCAATCTAGAACTCGTAGCAGACAATCTTCGCAATGTGGAGGCGGAGCCGCAGACCCTGCCATCTCCTATGAGACTCACCGGAACGAGTGTCGGAAATGGACAGCTTAGCATTGAAGGTGAGCTCAACCTTATCCGAGAAATCCCCGACCTGGATCTGGCGCTTGCACTGGAAGGTGTGGACATGACCGCGCTCAATGACTTCAGCAGCCACTACGCCAGCCTTGATTTTGAACAAGGAAGGTTTGATCTCTACTCTGAGATCGCGATTGCCGATGGCTTCATGACGGGCTACATCAAGCCGATGCTCGTAGATTCCAAGCTGATCGCGAAAGAAGAAAGCTTTGCCGAAAAACTCTGGGAGGGCTTTGTCGGATTTTTCAAGTTTGCGCTCAAAAATCAGGGCACAAATACCCTCGCATCAAAGGTGCCACTCGAAGGCGACCTCAACAACGTGGAGACTTCGACCTGGACCACGATCGTGAATGTTGTCAAAAACGGTTGGATTGAGGCGTTTACACAGGCTGTGGATGAAGACGTAAGCTACCAAGATGCGCTGCAGCGAATCGGCGGTGGTGATAACACAAAATCCAAAAAGGAGATTCGTCAGGAGAAACGTGAGGAAAAGCAGAAAGAAAAAGAGTCCAGGGGAAATTGAACGGTCTCAGAAGACAATACTCTGAGCATTCCCCCAAAAACGGGACAGTAAATTAAGTTACAATTAACCCCTTAAATTTACTGTGATGACCACACGAAGAAAATTTACCTCGAAGTTCAAGACCAAGGTGGTTTTGGAATTGTTG
>NZ_BAAAFI010000033.1:0-39702 GCF_039523455.1 Algoriphagus jejuensis
TTCCCTTAGTTGGCCTAGGCCAACTAAGGGAATGGGTTGATACAAAGTTTAAACCCTAGACACAGTTTAATGAACTATCCCCATCCGTCGTCTCGATGGGACTTTAGGCGAGCTATACCTTGCTCCATGCGCTCCATTCTTGGCATAGGCTATTCTTACTCCTGTCGTAATTCTTAACACCAGCGCCTTGATACCTACGTCTAGTTACTTAGTACTTTTTTCTTACTTTCGAGTCACCAATGCGCCTCACCCCCTCCTTTTTTACGCTGGACTTCTTTCTGCTCTGCCTGAGCTCCTTCCTGTTTTTTTCTTCGTTCAACATGATCATTCCGGAGCTTCCGGCCTACTTGACTTCATTGGGAGGAGAGGATTACAAAGGGCTGATTATCGCACTTTTTACACTTTCGGCAGGGCTTTCCAGACCTTTCAGTGGTAAGTTGGCGGACAAGATCGGACGGATTCCGGTGATGATGGTCGGCGCCACGGTGTGCTTTGTCGTCGGTCTGCTCTACCCAATTCTGACTTTCGTTTCGGGATTTCTCTTTCTTCGGTTTGCCCATGGATTCTCGACGGGTTTCACCCCTACCGGAGCATCCGCTTATGTCGCCGATATTGTTCCCTTTCAGAAAAGAGGCGAAGCGATGGGAATCCAGTCATTGTTCGGTTCGCTGGGAATGGCTGCTGGCCCGGCGGTCGGAGGCTTGATTGCGAGC
The DNA here is from genome assembly GCF_039523455.1 of Algoriphagus jejuensis. Taxonomy (NCBI): domain Bacteria; kingdom Pseudomonadati; phylum Bacteroidota; class Cytophagia; order Cytophagales; family Cyclobacteriaceae; genus Algoriphagus; species Algoriphagus jejuensis. The sequence goes on from NZ_BAAAFI010000033.1 coordinate 714, forward strand.
ATATGGTCGATTAATACCGTCTTCTACTGCGCGGCCTTTACCGCAATCTTCTCGATTCTGATTCTATTCCGATTGAAAGAAACGTTGGTGAAAAAGGAACCGCTTTCCTTCAGGTTATTCAAACTCAAGCGCCACGAAATTATCGAACCAAGAGTGCTGTTGCCTTCGATTGTTCTTTTTCTCTCGGTCTTTTCTTTCGGCGTGGTGCTGACCGTCATTCCAGACTTTTCGACATATCTAGGAATCGAAAACAAAGGACTGTTTTTCGCGGTGTTCACTATCTCATCTTTGGGAATCCGGCTGATCGCCGGAAAGACTTCTGATCGCTACGGTCGGGTGGTCGTCCTGAGGGTTGCAGTTATCTGCATGATGCTGGCGATGGTGTCGGTGGCTTTTGCAGAGACCAAAACGGTTCTCCTGCTCTCCGGCGTACTGTTTGGCGCAGCTGTGGGCATGTACAGCCCAACGACCACGGCTTGGGTCGTTGATCTGTCTTTGGACCACTATCGGGGAAGGGCGATAGCGACGATGTACATCTTTCTGGAAAGTGGCATCGGCGTCGGAGCCTTGGTATCCGGATGGCTTTTTGCAAACAATCCTGAAAACTTCCGTCTGGTATTCCTCTCCTCAGGTGGAGTAGCGTTTCTTGCTTTCCTGATTTTAATTTTTATCAAAAGAGACCGGATGTTTTCCGGACATTCATTGGAAAGTGTCAACTGAGTCTGGTCATTACGAACCGCCATTGCACAATTGCCAATCATCCATATCCAATTCAAGGCTAAAGGAGGTTTCTCAATAGCCCAAATAATTGCTCACCCGTGGTATCGCTAAGATGGACTTTTGGCGACCGTTGTAATAAGTCACTTTCTCTCCGTCAAAGAAAGCTCCCTCCTCCAGCATAACCCGGACATCTTTGTTCCATTCCTTCACAAAGACCACCGCATTCAACTCAATGGCGTAGCCGGTATTTGCATGCAGTGGAAAATCACCTGATCCTGGGTTTATGCCCTGATTGTCCCACATCCCGATGGTGGGGCCAGCCGAGTGTCCATAGTAGCCTAAAGGGTGGGTATAAATACTCCCTTTGATCCCCTCCGACTCCATTTGTTTTCTCGCCGCAGCCAAGATTTCGTTTCCTGTACGTCCACTCACGTAATTGGAGGTTAGGATGTCCTGAAGTCGATTCCCGACCGCCAAGGCATCTTGGAGATACTTTGGCACCTCGGTCTCACCCGCCTTGAGCACATACGCCAGCTCCTGAGTGTCGGTATTCAATCTCAAATACTTGATTCCAAAATCAATATGAAGCAGATCCCCAGGCATGATCACCTGCTCATCAGGCCTAACGGCAAAGGATCGACTTGCCTCTGCCGAAGCGGGGTCAGGCCGTTGGATATCAACTGTTGGGTGAAACCAGGTATCGAGCTTCATCTCGACGATTTTCTCCCTGTAAAACCAAACTACATCCTCGGTGGTCGTCACACCCGGCGTGATCACCCGATCCGAAAGCCCCTCAGCGATGATGTAGTGCGCTAATTCCTGTATGTGTTTGTAAGCCGCCATCTCCGCAGACGTGCGGGTTTCTAACCATCTCACAGCGAGTGTTTGCGCCGAAACCACCTTCGACTTGTGTGCTTCTGGCAGGTTTGCCACAAATTCATCGTGCTCAAAATGCGTCAACCCATCTGCATGCCCATAGTCTTTTGCAAAGTTGAGTCCGATCTTTTTTGGGTTTTTGGAGGAAATGAGTTCCATCAGTGCCTTCCACTGATCCGGCTGTGCTTCGGGATCCCAGGCTCTTTTGAAAGATTTACCCACATCATACCTGGCAACGGCATAAGTTTCCACCTTCGAATTTGGCATTGGTTGATACATCACCAGGATCGTCCTCCTTCTCGCCGCATGCCAAGTGGCCGGCAAAAGCGTACGGATCACCGGATCTTCGTTGTATTCCCGCGACATCACGATCCACATATCGATCCCCGTTTCCGTCATCAGGCTAGGCAAGAGATTTTGAATTCGATCCTCAAGCCAAGCATCGATGACTTCCGCTTGTTCTCTCTGGGAAAGAACAGCCGGCTGCTGAGAAAAGACCGAAATTGTAGTCAGTAACAAAAAAAAGAGAAGTAATGGGCGCTTCATGGGATTCAGGCTGGTTTTGAATCCAAGATAGCTTTTACTGCGAAGATCGGAAGCGCTTTTTACGAAATCGGCGTAAATCCTGAGATTGTCGGTTTCCCCTGCATCCGGTTTTTACTCAAAGAATGAAAGCGATAAAACAACATCCCTGCTGTGATCGTCAGGCCTATTAACAATCCGTACCAAATCCCCACCGCACCCATTTCCAGATTGAAAGCCAGAAAATATCCGAGCGGAAGTCCTAGCACCCAATAGGCCAATGCGGTCACTATCGTTGGTATTTTCACATCTTCCAAGCCTCTCAACACTCCCAGACCGACAGCCTGCAGCCCATCCGAGAGTTGGAACAATCCCGCAATAACCAATAGTGAAGCCGAAAGCGCAACAACCTCGGGATCTCCGATATAGAGTGTCGGGAGAAAAAACCTGAGGCTAAAGAAGATCACCGCACTGCCCAGCATGAAGATGGTAACCATTCCAAAGACCACCATTCCGGCCTCCCGCATGGCCTTCAAGTTGCCTTTTCCTATCTGATTGCTCACCCGGATCATTCCCGCCGTCGCCAGACCTGTCGCCATCATGTAAGAAATCGACGCCAAATTGATGGCGATTTGATGCCCTGCTAACGCATTGACACCGATCCAACCCATCATGATCGCGGCGGTGCTGAAGGCCGAAACTTCAAAAATAAACTGAAATCCGGTCGGTACGCCGATCTTTAAAATCCGGGAGATCATAGGAAAACTCGCGCCCAGCAATGAAAGTCTGAACTGATATTTCTTGTATCGAGGAGAAAGCAAAATGTATCCGCCCATCATGAGCGCCATCAAAACCCTGGAAATCAAGGTCGCCATTCCAGCGCCATTCAAGCCCATTTGAGGGAAACCGAACTTTCCCCAGATCAAAACCCAGTTGAGAAAAACATTGACCAAGTTGGCAAAGATGGTAATAAACATGGCCTGCTTGGTTTGTGACAGGCCCTCCGCCATCTGCTTGAAGGTCTGAAAAACCATAAATGGCAACAACGAAGCTGTGATAATCAAAAGATAGGGGATCGCCAATACGACCACCTCCTCCGGCTGGTCGAGAAAATACAAACCTTGAGATAAACCCAACACCGCAACGGTCAAAAGGATACTCGTAGCAATGTTAATCCAAAGACCGTGACTGAATAGCCGGGAAATCCGAGTTGTCTTCCCTTTGCCATCGGCCTTTGAAACCAACGGGGTAATCCCCATCGAAATCCCAATCCCAAACATCAGGATAACGAAAAAAATACTGTTGCCCAACGAAGAGGCAGCCAATGGCAAAGCTCCAAGCCGACCCACCATCATGCTATCGGCCACGCCGACAGACACCTGCCCAAGTTGACTCAACATTACCGGATAGGCCAAGTGAAAAGTGGTATTTATATGATCTTTGGTGGTCATGTCATCAAAATCCTAAAATTCGAGCTGCTTTGAGAATTCCAGCGACGCTGATGCTGTCAGTGATTTCTCCGGACATGACCATCGCCAGCACATCAGAAAAAGGAAGTTTCCTGATCTCAAGGACCTCAGTTTCTTCAAATTCGGTTTCTCCCTCCGACAAATCTTCCGCAAGGTAGACAACGGCTACTTCGTCAGTTACCGAGTTAGATGTATGAATTTTCATTATTTCGGTCCATTTCTGAGCACTGAGGCCAGTTTCTTCCTTAAGTTCCCGTTTGGCAGATGCTAAAAAGTCCTGACCTAGAGGACCGCCACCCATCGGAATCTCCCAGGCATATTCGTCTAGCGTGTAGCGGTACTGACCAACCAGCCAAGTATTACCTTCATGATCGATGGGAATAATCGCCATCCCCCGATTTTTAAAGTGAACCTTTCCATAGATACCCGGTTTGCCAGCTGGATTGAGGACATCATGCTCCTCAAGTTTTATCCAGGGATTCTCATATACCGGCGTGACCTTCAGTGTAGTCCAGGGATTTTCAGTCATAATTATTCAAAAAAAAAGGGCGGTAGAAGCCGCCCTGGATTTATAGTAAGATCTTGCTTATGCGGGAATTGGGAGCACTTTGGAGTCTTTAAAGGTAGAGAGAATTACCATGGATTGCATGGAATCTACTTCCTTGATTTCTGACACTTTTTCAAGCATCAACTTCTGATAGGCGGTAATATCCTTGGCAATAATCTTCAGGATAAAGTCGCCTGTACCGGTGATGTGGTGGCATTCTATGATCTCTGGGATCTCATTGATCTCCCGCATGAAGGCGTCTATGTTACCTTTGTTATGACCGATGAGGCTTACCAATACAAACGTGCTTACGCCCAATCCGATTCTTTCCGGATCTAGCTTGGCATGGTAGCTCTTGATGATTCCGGATTGCTCCAATTTCTTAACTCTCTCTAAAGTAGGCGCTGGCGAAAGCCCGATATCTTTTGACAACTGGGCATTGGTGATTTTTGCGTTGGCCTGAAGGATTTCCAGAATCCTGCGGTCGATTTTATCGAATTTGATTCTTACGCTATTGTCCATGATATTCCGTATTTGCAAAATTTTATGTGGCGCAAAGTTAATATAATTGATTAATGTTTTAAATCGAATTAACGCTTTTTGATGAACGGAAATCGAAATTTTATTGATCTTTTGCTCGTTCTAAAGCGACAATCCTTCCAAAAGGACTTGTTGTAACAAAAAAATTCAAATTTTCTCCTGTTATTATTTGGTACAACGAAGGGAATTTGATTAAAGTTTATTCTTTTTTATAAAATCTCTGGCTTCTTTATGAGCGGGGTGTTTTCGCTTCGCGAATTTCTTTACCCGATCAAAATACTTTTTTGCCTGTACTTTATTATTGGCCGCAGTTTCCATTTTTCCGAGCTGAATCAAGGAATGCAGGTAGTAGCCACTCTCCTGTGATTCGGACTCTTCACCGTAGGCCACCGTCTTGAGGTAGTACTGCTTGGCCATCGGCCGATCCCCTAGCCGGTAATAATATTCAGCGATGTAGAACGCAGCATACCTGCCACTATTGGATTCATACCCGACTTGTTTATTATCAATCCTGTCCATGATCTCAAACGATTCGCTGACCGACTCCGTCCATTGCCCCACCGCGTACAGGTGTCTGGCATAGGAGCGATGGAAGTATGGATTATTGGGGAATTTGCCATGCAGGTATTCCGAAATTCTCAAGGCATCGTAGGGTCGTTTTTCCTCCGAAGCATAGAGTCTGAAAAGAAAATATTGCGCCTCCACCCGCGTATAGAAGGCGTTGGAAGCAACGGTCTCCAGCTGTCGGAGGCCCAGGGCCTTATCCCCCTTCGGGAAAAGTGCCATCACCGGCTTCATCATTGGATAATTCTCAGGAATCCATGCAGAAAAATAATTAAACAAAGCATCTCCCAGAAGCAGCTCGGGATTGAACTCCGCCTCGCCCCTGCTGAGGTTCATATATTTCAGCGCATTCCTTCCCGCCCAAGTCGCCTTGGTCCAACTTTTTCGCTCGCTGTATAATCTCCCCTGAAATCCATACCCCGCCGCCAAAAAGAACGCTGCTTCCTTGTTGTTTTCGTCAGCATCAAACATCCGCTCAGCCTTCTCATTGGCCCTATCCAAGTATTGGATAAAGATGTTGTCATATCTGGTATTGGTCACGTCCACCTCGATGCGCCACCAATAGCCCAACGCCATTAAAAAGTCCGGCAAAGGATGATCCGGATATTGGTACATGATCACCGTGAAATCATGCTCCGCAGTAGGGAAATCAAAATTATACATGCTGTTAATCGCCTTGGTGATGCGATACTGCAGGCCCTTGTCGAGCAGCAGATACCCAGAAGGATTAGCAGAGTCCAGCGGCACGACCGCTTGACCATAAGCCCGGCTGACAAAAACCACTATCAATACACTTAATACTGCGATCCTAAACTGCTTACTCATTAACTTGCTTTCGTTTCAAATTCAAAATTAAGGCGAAATCCAAACAAACATTTAGATTTGGTTACTTTAACAAATTAAAATGGCAAAAACTGCTTCACCGATTGCACAACGTCTGGAAGAGCTAATAGATTTCGACAAGAGGCTCTATTTTTTGGTTATCGTCCTAATTTTTTTGGTAATCAGATACTTAACCAACACACTCATCCTAGAGTCTATCCCAGACTTCGAATCCCTAGAGCAGCAGGGTGGGCTGATGTTTTTTCACATCTTCAATACACTCAACTATTTATGGACTCCATTTGCTTTGCTTTGGAAATTCACTGTGATTTCGTTTCTATTTTGGTCAATCGGCCTGATGGTGGGTTACAAAGCAAATTACAAAGCGCTTTGGAAGTTTGCATTGGTAGCAGAGTTCGTATTTATCTTTCCAGAACTCCTTCGCCTGCTAGTGTACATAAATCCTTCAAGCAATGTCACCTATTTCGACATCCAGAATTTTGAGCCCCTCTCCGCACTTTGGATTGTAGGGCCGAGTAATGTTGCAGAGAAATACCAATACCCGCTTGCTGTGCTTAATATTTTCGAACTGATCTATGGAATACTGTGGGCTTTTGGATTTCACGCGATTAGCCGAAGAACGCTCGAGGAGAGTGCACTCGTCGTACTGATCGCCTATTTTATTCCCCTGCTCCTCTGGCTCGGATTTTATATCGGTGCATACCGGTAATCTCAGGACGATTGGATAGCCCTGGCTCTAAAATCCGTAAACGAAAAAAGGCCTGATCATCGATCAGACCTTTTGAACCCACTAACCCAACTAATTAAAATCCAAGTCCAAGTGCCATTGCAACCGGGCTAAAACTCAAGTCTGAAACCTTGGTCGCCCCACCTGTCATGAGGTCAATGCTATATACTCCAGAGTTACTACCGACGGTGAATACCGCATAAGCTCCTCCGGAATTTCCTCCAATATCAAATCCATTTTGCGAGTTAACGGTAACACCGAGCGACCCAACAGGAACCAGTACCCCATCATTGGGTGGGATCTGCTTGAAGAATATTCCTGTCGCATGGTCAATCACAAACAATGTCGTGGTGGTAGCACCAGCGATATTATTGGCGTATGCAGCTGCAGAGACCATAGGAACACCTGGATTCAATCTTCCGTCGGTGGCTACGACCGTTCCCAAGTCCGGGTGAAGTCTTAAGTTTTGACCAGTATTCGTCACCAGTCTGATTCGATCCACAGTCGGATTAAAGTCAAAACCAGCTACGTCACCTTCCATCATTGGCATCAGCGGAGTACCGATTGCAGTGAGCGTCCCATTGGAAGGATTCACCGAATACAATTGACTCATCGAGGAAATCGCCAACAATTGTCCGTTTACAGGTCTGAAGTCCAGACCAACTATCTTCTCTCCCATATTCAATCCTTTAAATTCGACCATCGTTGGTTTCGGATCCATTGGATTAAACCTGTAAAACATTCCCTGGGCATCTGCCGCATAGGCAATCGGATCTGTTTTGAACGCCAAGCTTATCACTGGTTGAGTAAACACACCAACCCAAGATGCAGAACCAGAACTCAGATCGATGGTATAAAGTCTGGTTTCAGTGTCCACTCTGTTAACAGCCATCGCAAGGGAATTGTCTGCGAGGATATCCATGTCAGTTAGATTCTGGAAGTCAACCCCCAAATCTCCGACCTCTACCAGGCCGCCGTCATTTGGAGGAACTTGCTGGTACAGCTTATCCGTCGCAATATCTATATCAAACAATATGGTGGCGGTAGCTCCCGAAACGCTGTTGTTGTAGGCCACAGCACCGATTTTCGGATTCATGCCGCCATTAATGCTTCCGTCGATCACTACCACTAGCCCGGTCTCCGGGTGCAGTCTTAGATTTTGCCCAGTTTCCGAAACTAATCTGATTCTATCTACAGTCGGATTGAAGTCAAGCGAAGCCATAGTTCCTTCGATTGCCGGAGTGAAAGGAGCCATACCGAGTGGAGTGGCTACTCCGGAGTTTTCGTTGATAATGTAGAGTCTACTTCCGGAACTCAACCCGTATAGTTGGCCAGTTGCTGGGCGATAGTCGATCGAAATGATGGATTCACCTGAACCTACTCCGGTAATACTTACCATCGAGGCAGGTGCTGCGAGGTTTCCATCTTCAAAATAAATGAGCTGATTTCCTTCTGCGAGCGCGGTAAAGCTCGCTTCTGGCGTCATCCCGGGGGTCTCAATGACGGGCATATTGTCCTCGTCCTTGCATGCGATCATGGTGGTGGCCGTCAGCGCTAAGGCCAAGGCAATTGGATAAAAATTTAGATTTTTCATGGCAGTAAAGTTGATTGTTTGCCGATATACGAGGTGGTAAGATGGCTTGGATCGAGCCAGCGAAAAAATATCTGCGGTGGCGCAACAATCGGGTAGCCACGGACTACATCGTCGAAAAAAAAAAATCTTTTCGGACAGACTTCTGCAAAAAAAAATGAGCCGATCAGCTCATTCTCTATCCTCAGTTACCAAAATCAAACTTTCTCAAAAGGCCATCTCGTAATTCCACCAGACAGGTTTTTCACGGTTTCAAAACCATACTCCGCCATTATCGCACAGGCTTGTTTACTCCTATTTCCACCTTGGCAGTAAAGTAAGTATGTCTTGTTTTTCGGGAGATTCCTGACTTGATTTTTGAAATCCGGCAACCGAACATCGAGGTTTAGGGCACCAGGTATTTTTCTGCTAGCAAACTCCCCGGCTGAACGTACATCAATGAGGACGGAGTCTGGTTGTTTTGAAAATTCAAGAAACTTTGCCGAGGACAAGTCCTCATACGCTTTCACTTTAGGTTTGAAGAAGTCGAACATTTTTTTCTTAAAATTACGATGAACACTGTTTACACTCAGTGCTAAAAGTCACAGTACCACCAAACTAAGTAGACGCTATCGTTCACAAGTCCATCAGTTCTTTGCCGATGATGTAGATTCCCATCACCAGGACAAACCAACCAAAGCCAGTTTTCAGCGCCTTTTCATCAATCTTCTTAGATAGTGCGCTCCCGATAAATATGCCGATCACAGACAACCCTGTGAAAATCAACAACATGTTCCAATCGATGGTTTGCGTAGAAATATCTCCCAAAAACCCAATCAACGATTTAGCGGCTATGATCAACAGCGAAGTGCCTACGGCCATTTTCATGGGAAGTCTAGCAAGCAGCACCAAGGCTGGAATAATCAAAAATCCCCCTCCGGCACCCACTATCCCGGTTATTAACCCCACAACTATCCCTTCCAAAGCGATCATGGGAAGATTGAATTTTACTGCTTGATTTTCGTCGCAATCTTTACATTTCTTATTCCTGATCATTGATACGGACGCCGCTAGCATGATCACTGCAAAAAAGACCATGATGGCGGTATTCTTGGTGACGGGCGACTCTCCGAGAAAAAACAAGGGATCGGGCAACCAAGGCATCAGGAATTTTCGAGTCAAAAAAACCGCGATAAATGAGGGAATTGCGAACACAACCGCCGTCCGATAATTTACCAAACCTTTTTTCATAAAAGTTCCAGCTCCGACCATCGAAGTAGATCCCACCACAAAGAGTGAATATGCCGTCGCCAATATCGGATCAACTCCCAAAATATATACCAATACAGGCACGGTAAGGATAGATCCGCCTCCACCGATCAGCCCCAAACTGATTCCGATCAATACAGCGGCCGCAAATCCTACTATCGTAACAATTTCCATTTTCTAAATTTCTATTCTTATCACAAAAGTAAATCGCATGAATGCAGTATGTAGTGACAATTGTTACAATTACCTAAAAAAATGAGATAAGATCCTTTTGGTTATCGTATAGCTGACGACGGACATTGTCTGCGGAATTTTGCCTTTTTATGAAAAGGAAAATCTAAATTCCGATATAAATGATCCGTTATGAACTTCATCGTCCCCTTAGATTTCTCAGAAAATTCGATAAACGCACTCGAATTTGGGTTGACTATGGCCAGTCGAAAACAAGGAAAAATCACATTGGTTCATGTCGTAGATATGGCCTATGATTTTGCTTCTCAGTCTGCTATTGCGCTGGATAGTGTATATCAGGAATCAAATCGTCAACTTCAATCTTATGTTGACCAATACAAGTCGCCGGATATAGAGATTGATTATGTGGTAATAGCGGGAAATATGGCGATTAGTGTGGCAAGAATCGCGGAGGAACGAAATGCAAATCTCATCCTCATGGGAACTCAAGGAGCAAGTGGGATTTCAAAAACTCTGATCGGAACCAATGCGGTGAATATGATCCGGGAGGCAACCTGTCCCGTGCTGATTGTCCCCGCTCAGGCCCAAGTCGCGGAAATCAGAAAAGTGACGCTGGCCTTGGAATTTGCAAACCACGAGGAACCTTTTATCGACTGGATAGTAGCCATGTCCAACCGATGGGATCTTAATTTGGAAATCCTCCATATTAAAATCCACCGGGATTTCAAGGACGAGCTAGCAGTCCTGGGATTGGAAGAGTATCTGGGAAATAAATATCCGGATGAAATGATCAAAATCCACACGTTCTATGCAGAAAATGCCTCGGACGGTCTAGTCCGCTATATGGAGGAACACTCAAATATGATCCTAGTGATGTGTCGACAACATAGAAACCTCTGGGATCAAATCCTCCAAAAAAGCGAATCGATTCGTTTGGCTTACCATACCCATGTTCCGCTGCTGATCATGCAGTAGGCAATGTTGCGGGTGCTGGAGTCTTTGAAGTGAGCGAGATATGAGTAGCCACTACTTACCTGCTGATCAATTCCTCAAAATCGTCTCGAATGTAGATGATATTTCTGCCCAGCTCGATCCACTTTTTCTTTTCCAACTGCTTCAAAAGCCGGGACACCACTTCCCTGGACGTGCCCAGTTCGTTGGCTATTTCCTGATGGGTTGTATGCAGCTCGTTGGCCTTGTGTTGTTTCATCTTGGTGACGATGTAGCGCATCAGCCGCTCATCCATCCGCTTAAAAGCCACTGCATCCAGAGTCAATAGCAATTCCTGAAACCTCGCTTGATAAGTCATCGACACAAAATCCTTCCATTGCTTATATTCATTGGCGAACTGCTCGTGTACTTGGATCGGGATGAAAATAAGTGTCGCATTTTCTTCCACGACAGCCTTGATTTCGCTGGGTTTAGCCGCAGTACAGCAGGTCAGCGATAGCGCGCAGGTTTCTCCGGGAGTCAAATAATAGAGAAAAAGCTCCTTGCCGTCATCATCCATCCGCATGATTTTTACGGAGCCCTCAACGACCAGTGGAACTACTTTGATAAACTGCCCCGGCTCCATCAAGACTTTTCCGGAAGGAATGTTCATCACCTGTCCCTTGCTTAAAATAGCTTGCAGCAGATGAGGGTCGGTAAAATTGGGTAGCGCTTCTTTGAGTTGTTCGATTGTCATTTTTTCGAATAATGCACAAAAATCAAATTTTTTGTGCGAGCAATAAAGTGATAAAGGTCACAATGAAAAGCTAAAAAATCTTCCCCACCAAATGCAGTCCTCCTTTCGACACTTGTCCCAAAATGACACTCGTAAGCATCAACCATATTACAATGTTTCATACCCCGGATTCTGTGCTAAAATTCCTGGCTCAGCTACTTGTAACTCATTTCTTGGAATGGGAAATATTTTTCTAAAATCCGGTATCCCCATCACTGCGCCGGTCTTATCAAATCTCACCAGATCGAAAAACCGATGGCCCTCAAATGCCAATTCAACCCTTCTCTCCTGAAGCAACGCATTGACAAAGGCATCCATGCTTGGGAGGCTCTGAATCGGCGCTAAATCTGCCCGCTGCCGGATGGTATTTATATCTGCGAGTCCGCTGTTTGGATTTCCAGAAAGCATCGCATCGGCCTCAGCCCGGATCAGGTAAATCTCCGCCAGACGGAATACTTTGGTATTGTTTGCATTGGTCCCGTCCGTGTATTTCAATATCCGATTGGCATTTCTGGAGAAGCCATAGTAAGCGGCACGTTTATCGCCCGCTTCAGTGGCGTTGATAAGACGCTCATCCAAGTTATATTCATCCCGTCTGATCGTGTAGGAATTGAAAGAACTCTGATCCTGGTCATTGAACTCAAGGTCAAAAATAGTTTCTCCAGTTATTTCAGTCGTGTAGTAGAGCTCATCCAAATCGTCCAAAAGCTCAAATCCTCCGTCCGCGATAATCTCATCCGCTGCTGCTTTGGCTACGGCATAGTTCTTTTGATACAAGGCGACTCTCGCCCTCAATGCCAAAGCCGCATAATAATTCATGGTTCCTTGATCCAAAGATTCAGTCAAAAATGAAAGCGCCAAGTCCAGATCTTCATTGATTTGAGCGTACGTCTGGGCAACTGTACTTCTTGGTATGTTGGGAATCTGGTTGAAATCATTTTCCGGAATCGGCTGCAAAAGCAGGGGTAGCCCAAAGCTGGAATTCGGTATGTAATGCTCTCCAAACACGCGCAGCAAATCAAAAAATGCTAAGGCTCGCAACCCATAGGCCTGACCGAGTACGTCATTTTCATTGCTGAAATTAGGATCATCCAAGGAGGGAACTCCTTCAATCAGCAAGTTCGCCGAATTAATCACCCGATAAATCACCGGCCAAGACTCCGTCACAAAAAGGTTGGTAAAAGGAACTGTCATCTGATCTATCTCCAATTGGGAGTCGTAAAATCCCTGAAAAACAGAATTGTCAGCGATCAAATCCATATTGAGAACATACTCAACTCCGTAGTAGTAATCGCTTCCCATAGTGCTATAAACTCCATTTAGGATGGAATTTGCCGATGCTCCATCGACCAAAACCATATTTGCATCCAGGGAGTCCTGTGGATCCTGATCCAGTACATTACATGCCCCCAATCCGAGGATCACTATAAATATTAACGCTGTCTTTTTCATGTGTTTATGATTTTTTAGATGGTCACTTCTGACCGCCGTCAGGTTAGTGGAATCTCTCAAGCTATATAGCCACTTTCCTGTATATCGCTTGCGAAATACTCTATTTCATGATTTCTTTAGCTCAAAGTCCAATGTTGAATCCGACAGAAAAGCTCTTGGTCTGTGGATAGGTACCGAAATCGGCTCCTGCAGCCTGGGGATTTCTGGCGTTTTGATTTACCTCTGGATCTAGACCTGAATAGCCAGTCAAGGTCAGAAGATTTTGCCCCTGCACATACATTCTGAGTTTGCTCAATCCAATCTTCTTGGCCATTTCTGGAGAAAAATTATAGCCCAACGTCACGGTTTTCAATCTCAAAAACGAGCCGTCTTCCAGCCATCTAGTAGAAAACTCTCTCCAATTCATCGAATTGAGGGAAGCCCTGGGGATTTCTGCGCGATCCCCTGGCTCCATCCAGCGCTCATCAGCCAGTTTATGATTGTTGCCATCTGGCAGAGGAAAATCCGTTCCAATACGCGACCAGCCCAAGTTTTCGTATGAGGCACGACTGTGGTTAAACACCTTGTTTCCTACGACAAACTGAAAAAACAGTCCCAAATCAAATCCTTTGTATTGAAGGTTGTTATTCCATCCACCAAAAAAATCCGGTTGCGCATTTCCGACAATGCTACGGTCAGCAGAGTTGATCGCTCCGTCGTCATTGACATCAATCCATCTCATGTTTCCGGTTTCGGGATCAACACCCTCATGATCAATCAAGTAAAAGGTACCAATTGGATGTCCCATGGAGAGTATATGGGAGTCGTTGACAATCTGGTCATCCACTTCCAATTCCAACACTTTATTCTTCACCTGAGATATATTGAACGAAGTGTTCCATGACAAGGGGCCGTCCAGCACTACCCCTCCTAGAGTCAGTTCAAACCCCCTATTTTCGATTTTGCCAATATTTTCGGTCACAGTAGTAAATCCAGAAATCCCAGGGATCAACCTGTCCAGAAGCAGGTCATCAGTGGTTTTTATGAAGTAATCTGCCGAAAGCGTAATTCGATCGCCCCAGAACCCCATGTCTACACCAAAATCAAACTGTGCGGTAGTTTCCCAAGAAAGGTTGCTGTTGCTCAATTGAGTGGGAACCAAACCGGGCGTTTGCCGATAAGCGGCCACTCCGTAAAGGCCTCTAGAAGCAAAATTTCCTATTCCGTCCTGATTGCCTGTGATCCCATAAGATGTCCTGAGTTTCAAGTCCGAAATCAGATCCTGTGTCTGCATAAACTCTTCGTCACCCATTCTCCAAGCAACCGATCCTGATGGAAAAAACCCAAACTGGAAATTTTCACCAAACCTGGATGAGCCATCCGCTCTCCCGGTAAAAGTGAACAGGTATTTGTTTGCAAAGGAATAATTTGCTCTTGCAAAATAGGAGGCCAAGCCCCAGTTGGTTCCGTCGGTAGATCCGACGGTCACCTTGGAAGCCACTGAGAGGTTGGTAAACAGGTCGTTGGGATAACCCTGTGCGGTAATGTCAGCAAACTTTCTATTTGACTCCTGGTAAGACAACCCGACTACGGCAGTCAACGCGTGTTTTTCTCCAAAGTCTTTCGTATAGGTCAGGTAGTTCTCCGCCAACCAAGTAAAATCCTGTGTAGAACCGTAAGTCCCCTGGCCATTGTAATTCGCATTTTGTGACTCGCGGGATATGATCGGAGTATAGGATTCATCGTCCAAATTGGTGTAGTCAATGGACAAGGAACCTCTTAGGGTCAAACCTTCTGACAAGGTCGCTTCTCCATAGACAGTTCCCAAGCTCCTCACGGTACGGGTGTATCGGTAGTATTCATTGGCTATCAGCACGGGATTGTCCAGCATCCACCAACCGAAGTAGTTGAAAGGATCCGCATAGCTCCCATCCTCTTCATAGACCGGCATCAATGGATCTCCGGCGATAGAATTGATCACCACACCATAGAGGGAATTATCGTTGATCGTCCGTTCTTGCACGGTTCGGGTCAAGTTCAGGTTAGTTCCGACTTTCAGCCAATCGTTCACCTTAGTATCTAAATTGACTCGTCCGGAAATCCGCTCAAAGCCGGTTCCAAGCTGAACTCCTTCTTGATTAAAGTACGCCAATGAAGTATAGTATTGGGTATTGTCTGTGCCTCCTGAAGCAGAGATATCATAGCTCTGAATCGGAGCATTTCTAAAAATTTCATCATACCAGACGGTATTTTGTAAATCCGGATCGGCAGGATCCATTCCCCAAACGTCCGTGATGTTATCATAGCCATAATCCTCCCCTGCTCGGATATCCTGGCGGATGGCATCATTCATCAGTTCCAAAAATTCTCGGGAGGAATGCATCTCTATTTCATTGGTGATGCTTTGAGTGCCATAGAAACCATTGATTTCTATTTTTGCCTGACCAGTCTTTCCTCTTTTGGTAGTAACCAAAACTACTCCGTTTGCTCCTCTCGAACCATATATTGCGGTAGCCGAGGCATCCTTCAGTATTTCAATCGACTCGATATCTCCGGGATTGATGTCTGCCAGCGAGTTGGTTGACTGACCTCCGGAGAAAAGTCCTGACAGATCCTCAGAAATAATGGGAATACCGTCAATCACATAAAGGGGCTGACTGGAAGCAGAGAGAGAGGTATTGCCTCTGATTTGCATCGTAATCCCAGCGCCGGGAGTACCGGAAGGTGAAGCGACAAAAACACCTGCGGCTCTGCCCTGTAGGGCATTGTCCAGAGATGCCACCGGGAGTCTCGCAATCTCATCTCCTTTGACAGAGCCCACTGACCCTGTAAGGTCTCTCTTATTGGTCGTCCCATAGCCTACCACCAAAATTTCCCCCAAGGTCGTCTCGTCTACCTCAAGTACCACATTGATTAGCGCTCTATTGCCTATCAATATTTCTTGTGTTAGAAATCCCACAAATGAGAACACCAAAATCTCTTCCGTGTCTACCTCGAGCGTATAGTTACCATTCACGTCTGTGATAGTCCCCTTGTTCGGGTCGGATTTCACGAACACGTTGACTCCGGGCATCGGCAAATTGTCCTCTCCGGAAATCACAACGCCGGTCACCGACTTGTCTTGAGCCAAGAGATGTCCTGATATCAGGAACAGTCCCAGCAGTCCAGTAAGTAGCTTTAGTTTCATGCGATAGTTGTTGGTTTAGGTTCAAAAAAAATCCTATCCGAGCATAATACAAAATAGCGTATTTTTTTCTATGTTCCTCGTTATCAATTACAATAGCTACAATTTATCTCCAAAAATTCAATACTAAGTTAAAATCTAACTCTTTAATTCAAGTCGAAAAAATGTCTTTTGATCGAAAAGATATTTTCGATGTAAGGCTATTAAAGAAAAAAGCCGTTTAGAACTCTAACCATTGGGCCACTACCATTTAAATCACCAAAGTCTGCCAAACGCAAGAATTTGCGGATGATCATGAAAAATCATCCCGGAGGTTTAAAAGGTTATTTCCTACGTTGATCCTTTTTTCCGTCGGTTTCAAAAAACTTGACAACTTTTCCCAGGACCTCCCTTGGTTGAAGGTTGTTTCTCGAAACGCTTTATGCAGTTCGGGTGCCCTGTGTATTTTCATCTTGGAAACGACATAGCTCCTCCGCCGCTAAATCATTTTAGTTAGCGACATCAGTCAGCTTGTTTTCGAATCGAATCCGATTTTCGCTCCCTTTTAAACCAATATTTTAAGTGACTATTATCACTGTGCAACGAATTGGGCCCACCTATCTTCACCATTGTCCAAAGTCCCAAACTATGAAACACTATCAGATTTTAATCATCGGAGGAGGCACTGCAGGAATTACGCTAGCAGCGCAGTTGATGCGAAAAGATAAATCGCTAAAGCTGGCCATCATCGAACCCTCAGACAAACACTATTACCAACCTGCTTGGACATTGGTCGGTGCGGGGACATTTGACTTTAAAGACACGGAACGGGATGAAGCAGATTACATTCCGAAAGGTGTAGAATGGATCAAAGACAAAGCGACGGCAATCAACCCAGAGGCAAATCAGGTCTCTACCGTCAACGCAGGCGATTTCACCTATGACTATTTGATCCCTGTCCCGGGCTTGGTCATGGCTCCAGAACTTCTTCCCGGCCTCCCCGAAGCCTTGGACAAAGGAGTCGTATGCTCCAACTATACCGATCCAGAACATACCTGGGAAGTACTCCAGAATTTCAAAGGTGGAAATGCGGTCTTTACCCAGCCGACGACTCCGATAAAGTGCGGTGGAGCTCCTCAAAAAATAATGTACATGGCGGAAGAATACTTCAGAAAATCCGGCGTCCGAGACAAAACCAACGTGCTCTTTGCTACTCCAGGTACGGTAATCTTCGGCGTCCCTGACTTCGCCAAAACGCTCAATAAAATCATTTTTGATCGGAATATCCTCTTTAAACCGTTCTATGCTCCAATCAAAATCGATCCGATAAAACAGGAGATCACCTTCCGATATTCAAAGCCTGGAGAAAGTAACTGTACGATCATGGAAGGGAATCCCCTAGGCGAGGAAATGGTAGGAGCCATGGACATCAACATCCACTATGACATGCTTCACCTCGCTCCCCCTCAGACCGCACCGAAGTTTATCCGAGATTCAAAGATTTCCATTCAGGAAGGTCCGGGCAAGGGGTGGGTCGATGTAGACATCCACACCATGCAGCACCTACGCTACCCAAATATCTTCTCTCTAGGAGACGTGGCCTTCTTACCAACCGCCAAGACCGGAGCAGCGATCCGAAAACAAGCGCCAATTCTCGTCGAAAACCTGCTAAAGATGATTCAGTCAGGCAAATTAGGAGAGCATTCCTATGACGGCTACTCTTCTTGTCCTATCGTCACGGGTTACAGTAAAATGGTGCTTTGTGAGTTTAAGTATGATAACGAAAGAGCCAGCGACCCTATCATCACCAAGTTTGTGGATACCACCAAGGAACAATATAGCATGTGGCTTTTGAAAAAGTACGGACTTCCGTTTATGTATTGGAATCTGATGCTTCGAGGCAAGGCTTAACCTTTTGAAGCAGAAGAAGCTGTCTCTCGACAGCCTCTTTTTTCATAGTTAACATAAATCTTAAACTAGCAGATCAAGCTTTTGAATTTTTCCGATCAAGTGTCGTCAACTCATTTTTCAGACTATCCAAAGCATTGTACAAACTCTTTCCTTCCTCCGAACTCGCTATCGCCAAACCATTCAGCAGGATCTCCAAGTGCTCCAATTCCGACTTTCGGTTAGAGGCACTGCCCCCGATATCCCAAAGCTCTTTATAAGCCTTTGTCGCGTTTGCTGTGCTAGTCGAGCTAGGACTTATCATCAATTTGGAGAGCATTTGGTTGGCGTCTTCTGCATAATCCCAAAAGCTGTTCTTTTCCTTCCCCTTATCCGAGCTGTTTCGCTTAAACTTATTCATCAATTGGGCAAGGCCCAGCTTGGGTTTTTCATCCAAAAACGCGAGCTCCTCACCACTGATCAGCTCATGAATTCTTCCAAGTTGCAGACAATTGTTGATCGAATAAGAATCCGCGTAATTCTGATTCCTGGCTGCCTCAAAGTAAGCCTGAGTGGACAGCAGGAGCGTTTGGGTGTAAAGCCCTTTTTCTTTGTCGCTCAACAACATCAGCTTCCTCTTGTAGGCGCTGCCCAAAAGACTGTATCGCTCCGAAGTCTTGCCTATTGCCAACAGTCCTTGCAATTTTAGAATAACATCATCGATCGTACTTACCAGGTTCTCCTGTTCTTTTTCACCCGATTTTTGGGATTGCTTCCTTTCTACCAGATACTTTCCGGCAATGTTGCAATACTGCTCGATCGCTTTGAAGCTAAATCCTGCCTTTTCATTTTTAAACAGTTCTTCGTATGCTGCTTTACAGCTACCGTAGTCTCCAAGCTTAGCGTAGATATCAGCCTTATGCTCCAGAATTTTTTCGCTGGAAAGATTGGCTTGCTTGAGTGCTTCTTCAAGCAAGGCGATTTTCTTTCTCGCTTTGTCGGCATCGATATTTTTCGATTCTAGTTGAAAACACAAGTTAAAAAGTTCGATTTCAGCTTCCTCAAGTAAGTAGAAACTTGTCCCTGGCTTGCTGGAGGAAGACGGACCATTGATTTTATAGAAGGGATCGCCATAGCATTGGTACGCCCCCCATGTATTTGTTCGACTATGATGATCATCGTAGATCGACTTTCGAGCAGATTTAACCGCCTCTCCAAAAGAAACGTCGCTAAACAGGCATTCGTAAAACCTATCGCAGAAATCGTAGGCAGCAGTATCGTCTACCGCCCATCCTGCTACAATAACTGCCTTCACTCCTATTTCAATCAATTGAGTCCCAATGTTGGCCGCGAGTTTATTTCGGTTTCGATTCGACTCCTCCGCATCGGAGTCCAAATATCCGAGATAGCAACAATTTACAAAGACAAACTCCGGAACCTTGCTTAATTGCGCTATATCACTGGTAGTGAGATATTGTCCATTCCCTATCACCATACCGGAAGGTTTTTTTGGATCAGCATTAAAAATACCATGTCCTGCCAAGTGGATGATCTTATAGTCTTGGGTAAAAAACTTGAGAATAATTTCAGAGGCAGAACTGTTGATCAGTGTCTCGGTGGTATATCCTGATTCTTTCAGTTTGTCAGCAACGTGAATGGCTTCTTCTTTGGCTCCTTTGAGTTGCCCCATATACCCTTTCAAATTGGGATCGCCAACAATCAATGCCCGTCGATTCTGTACACTAATTGGCAGCTTCCTGAAATTGGTGGTTGCCAGTTGGCGCACCATTCCGGAATGGATACAGAGTGGCAAACCTCTGAGGTCTTCCTGTAGCATTTCCCAGGGGAAGTTAGCGGTTCGCTTGTCCAGCACCCAAGTGATGTTGTTTTGACGTTTGAGATCCTCTTTAAATTCAAATGGGATCAGAAGTTCGAACATGGTTTTGGCGATTTCCGGCTCGAATTGGTTTCTCCGAGTCATTCCATCCAGCAGGTTATCGATATTGCTCAGGTTTGTCAGCAACGGAACTTCCTTTTCACTTGCCCCATTGGTGGCCATCGCCATTCGGATTGTCCTGCCGTAGCCCGTTTTGGAATCCTCATCGATTTTCTCTTCAGTTACCTTGATTCGAGTCCACCAATCGGAAGTATTGTCATGAGGTATTCGTGATAGTCTTCCAATTTTTTTACCCAGGCAAAGTGTAGGCACACTGATGTTAAACTCCCTGCTTTCGTCTTGTTCTAGGTTTTTTACCGTTCTGAGTATCCCTAGTGCTCGATCTTGATAGAGTTCGATGATCTCGATTTCTTCGATCACCTGCACTTTATTTTGGTAAGTCTTTCGGATATTGCGATTAGCGTCCTGAATCCCCAAAATAGTGGACCTGATGGAAGTATCACTGGAAAATCCTCCATAAGAAGTCGCAAGCGCGATGACAGTGATACCCAACACCTCTCGTTTATCAAGTCCTTCCTTTTCACCAGATTCTTTATTTTCGCTATCCTCTCTGATATTTCTGATAGTGAGGTAGCGGGATATGCCCTTGGATACGCTCATCATGAGTTGGTAGGGAGTCAGCTCTCCCGGCACTCCCATTCCGATCACTACCGTTCCCTTAAAAAGTTTTTCTTCCCTGGTGATGTCTTTTGTCAATACGATTTGGTGTGTACCTACAGGGCCGGGATATAAGCCCAGACTCAGCAGTCGAGAAAGTTCGTAGCCCAACTTTTTGTCAATAGCCCGCTCTGTCGTAAGGATGGTATCAAATTCAAAGTGGCCGGCCAACACCGGGAAATCCGCATAAGTCAAATCACCGTGACAGACTTTGACTTGAATAGGAGTCTCATGGTCTCTCTCTTCTCCCTCTTGCCCTATTCCAAGGATAGTCTGTACCGTATTTTCTTCACTTATGTCAAAGATCTCCTCTTCCTTGGCAATAAAACTGGATTCCTCTCCCCGACCCTTCGGCAAATTGTTTTGCAAGCGTCCGGTGACCCCTTGATTTAGAATGTCTTCTATTGCGCCAAAGATCTTCTTTTCGGCGGAGAGCGCCCCATGGGTGACGTTGGCATAGTAGAGGCGTTTCGATTCCAAGATTTGCTTGGGAATCCCACTCTGCCAGGTCACACTTTCGTCTCCCTCATTGGTGGCATAAAACAGTAACTTTCCATCCTTGATTTCCAAATCAGAGATTGTAGATTTCTTCTTTCGGCTTTGTCCTGCGATGTAGTAGATATTATCGTAGTTGATTTCAGGTTCACCTTTGAGCACCATTTGTTGATACTTTCCAAAGGCTTTCAAGTCACTTTCACTGGGAATCGGCCAGGACTCGTCTCCTGAGGCTTTGCGGAGCTTTTCCCAGAGACTGCGATCCGAAAAATCATGCTTGCCGGTTTTGTTGATTGGAAGGAGTGCGAGGATTCCCGGGAAATTCACAAATACACTCATCAACTCCCTGGCAGAATTGAAGATGTCAATCTTAGCCAAAAGCTTAATAATCCCGTCTCTGCCAAAAAGCACATAGGGGATTCGGTAAGAACCTCCCAGGGGAGAACCTAGAAATAGAATTTTAAATCCAGGCAAAGCACTCAGTTGCTTGTAGGTATCTGGATGATAAAGGATAAAGTCCCGGGTCAGAACACCTCCCATGCTGTGTCCGACCATCTTGATCGGTTGCCCTAGCGTTAATAAATCCTTGATCCTTTCATTGAGGAGCTTGGCATTTTGCTCCATTCCGTGTCTCCAGTCAAAGGGAAATGCCACGACATCGTAATTTTTCTCCAGATAGTCTCCCAATTTCTTGTAGGAAGTTTTGATCAGGGAGTCGACATTCACGCCATCTGTAGGAGTTGGAAGAAGCTTGCTCAGATCTCCTACCAGAAAACGAGCATACTGCACCCAAATCAAGTCTTGATCATCTTTGAGATTGGAGCCCATGATGCCTGGAAGTAGAATCAAAATCGGCTTCTTACCACTGATTTCTTTGGTGCCGTAATAGCTACCGCCTTCCAAGAATAAGCCTCCTCGATCTCTTTCCTCACCTCTTAGGAAAGTGATATTATCTGTCTTGATTTTGCCAACGAACTCCTCTGGCTTACCAAATAAGGCTACTTGAATGATCTTGCGAACTCGCGGGGTCTTGAAATACTTGATGTGGTCAATCTGTCCCGTTTCTTCCATGTAGACGAAGACATTGCCCTTCACCCGCTTGGCGCCAAACTCCATACTTGCCGTATCTACGACCAAGTCGTTTTTCCCCCGGAAAAAGAACTTGCCCACCAACACCACCAAACTCTTAAACGACAAGCTTAATTCACTACTACCCGCCACCACGATCAGCTTAGAGTCTACCTCTAGCTTGGTTCCCTGAAAATTCAAAACCTTGATAAAGGGCGACTCTGGATTCATGGACTCCAAGCCAGGCAACACCGAGACATCGTCTTTGGTCTCAATCGATGCCAAAGCCAATTCCTTCATGGTAGCGAAAATCGGATTGGATACGCTGCCGATCGCGGCCCCGAGTAGGTTGATGATCACATTGAGAAACATGTCCAAGCGCTTAGAGGCAAGCGTAGTTCCGTTGGCAGGACAGGCAACCCGCACGAGTCGATCGACGGTGATGGATTTGGTTTCAAGCAGGTCAGCGATTTTCCCAATCGTTTTCAGGTCGCCTTCTCGCTCGCTTTTGGAGAGGACATCTCGCTCTTTGTCGTCAAATCCGATCTTGTGAGACGCAAACCTAGCCAAGAGATCGCCGACTAATCCGCCTCGTGAGTGAGTTATAAGATCCAATTTGATCCCATCAGGGAGACTTTCCAAGCCTGCCAAGACATTCTCCAGCGGACTGCAGGTCAGAGTCCGGTGTTGAAGCGCCAAAAGATGGTCAGCACCGTACGTGTCCACTATCACTTTCCATTCGTCCGTTCCCTTCATCTCTGCAAACGATCCCAAGGTAGAAGAGCCAGTTCCGTGCACAAACAAAAGATACTTTTTGCTGACGTCAGCTTTTGATAAATCTGCTATCCCCAAATCAAAATCCTGGCTGACGCTTAATACGACAGCAGCACCTTCACCCTCAAAGGTTTTGCCAGCAAACCCCAGCGCTGAATTCTCCGCCTTCGTGGCCAAGTGCCGTATTCCAGGACGGATCACCTGATTCTTCACAAAGACCTTCGCCGCCTTCAAGACTACTGTCTGAACAACGCTGCGGTCTTGCTCGTCCGTTTCGATCTCACCGGTAAGGTAGATCTCATCCCCGTCCGCCCCTCGCTTGAGTTCCTTCGAAAAAATCTGCTTGATCGACTCTGCATCGCCCAGCCAGATGGAGTTGTCTTCGAAATTCAGTTCTAATATTTCGTCTTCTTTAAGCTCCAACACATGCTCTGGGACATCGCTTCGGGTAGAGCTCTCCACCGTGAATGTTTTACTGACATTGTAATACCCCATGGCCTGATCTTCGGCCTGAGAAATCTCTTTAGGCAGTTCCTGCCCTCTGAGTTTGATCTTGAAAGTTGACATGATAAGAAAGTTTTATAAAATGGGTAAAAAAACAGACCTGTACGCAACTGAAAAAAAACACAGGCAGATTAAGTGAAAGATTCACAAACAATTAAATCTATAAAGTTATCCTCTCGTTTGCAATACAAAAAGCCGATAATCCGGATCTAAATCCCACTAATATTTGGTTTTGGTATTTCGTTAAAAAAGTAGATCCATTTCCCGCTAGGGATTTGCAATTAAAGGCCGCGGCTGAAAACTCTCTCCCTGATTTCAAAACCTTAAACCCAGTTCTATGTGCTATGGCTTGGACCAAAACGCGAAATCCAAGACGCCACAATAAACCTAGTTCTTTAAAAATACCCGGCTTGAATTGCCTGCTAGACTCAGCTCACCGGATGAAATTCTCCCCTCCCCTAGACTAAAAATCAACGTGTCAAAATCTTCTGGAATCGTCACTTCGATTTCATCCTTTCCCACGTTATGCACTACGAATAATTCTTGCTCTCGATACTTTCTGAAATAAGACATCACGGAATTCGGAAATTCTTCTCCCGGT
This sequence comes from Algoriphagus jejuensis, assembly GCF_039523455.1. NCBI lineage: Bacteria > Pseudomonadati > Bacteroidota > Cytophagia > Cytophagales > Cyclobacteriaceae > Algoriphagus > Algoriphagus jejuensis. Next base: position 24,816 of record NZ_BAAAFI010000033.1, read on the forward strand.
AATTCCAGGGCTCCAAGCGCTAGGGCTGGATACGAATTTCGTAAAGCAATCAGCGCTTTGTAATGATTAAAATAACTCATTGAATCTTTGCGCTGAGCCGCCAGTGGAGTGACTGTCGAATCGGTGCTGTATTTGGCTTTGATCCATTTGGTCCGGCCGATGTCTTTCGCTTTTACATCCCAAAGGAAGGGCTCCCGGATATGCTCATCCGGCTTCAGTCCAAGCATGCCGATCTCCTCGCCGTAGTAGAGATAAGGCGCTCCCGGCATCGTCAACATGACAGCGACTGCTTGCTTATATTTCGCTGGATCAGACCCCAATTCATTGAGCAGCCGAGGTTGATCATGGTTGGAGGAAATCGTCGCATCGATAAACGACGGAGTTATACCCTGGTAAAAGTCGAGTAACTCCTTCTGCATTTTTGGTAGCAGCATCCCATTGCTGGTATTCATGGCTTCCAGCAAGGTGTAGTGAAAATCAAAATTGAACAGCGCCGGCAATCCCGGCAAATAAGGAGCGACGACTTCCTTCTTGTCATACACCTCTCCTACCAAATACACATCAGGCTTTACCGCGGTCATCTTAGCCCGAAACTCCTTCCAAAACTCATGATTGTCCAGCGGTCGGTCGTCCGGAAAGATATGCTTAGCCGCATCCAGTCGAAACCCGTCCACGCCCACTTCGGTCAGCCAATACTTTCCTATATCATAGATTTCCTCCCGGACTTTGGGATTGTCAAAATTCAAATCCGGCATTCCGCCCCAGAAAAAGCCATAATAAAAGTCCTCTCCCTTGCCCGGATCGTGCCACTGCCGAATATTGTCCGAGTCTAAGGTTATTGTTTTTTTGTCCAAAAAATCAGCGATAGTATCCTTCTGAGCCCAGATGTAGTAGTCGCGATAAGGATTGTCGCTGCCGGATTTCGCTTCTAAAAACCAGGGATGTTCGTTGCTCGTGTGATTGATGATCAGGTCGATCACTATCTTGACATCCCGCTTGTGGGCTTCCTCCAAGAGCTTCTTGAAATCCTCCATACTTCCATAGTCCGGATGTACTGCTTTGTAGTCGGTCACATCGTATTTATGGTAAGTCGGAGAAGGCATGATTGGCATAAACCAAATCGCATTGGCTCCCAGCTCCTGTACGTAGTCCAACTTTTGCGTCACGCCATTAAAGTCTCCGATACTGTCTCCGTCGGAGTCGTAGAAAGACTGGACAAAAATCTCGTAGGTAACCCCGGCGTTAGGCCAGTAGTTTTTGACTTCAATTGCTTCGTTCTCAATTTTTTCACAGGAAGAAAGCGCGGCTAGTGTCAAAACGGATGCGGTCAAGATGGATTTTTTCATAGATAAGAAAACTTAGGAAAAGGGATTGCAAAATCCAATGCTGGATTGAAAGCTAATCCGAACTGGACTCAGTTAATCCAAAATCTCGAATGAAGGAAGCGTTTATCCCCATCTAAAAAAAGAAAAAGTCACCTTGTTCGGGTGACTTTTTCCAAGTTGATGTGCAGGGCTTAGTTTCTGCCCACCGCATTCAGCATGTCAAAAGCAAGCTCAAGACGCTTTACAAAGTTCTCTTCACCTTTTCTCAACCAGTTGCGTGGATCGTAATATTTCTTATTCGGACTATCTGCTCCGTCAGGATTGCCCAACTGTGTCTGAAGATATGCTTCGTTTTTCTTGTAGTTGTTCAAGATACCTTCCCACATCGCCCATTGCATATCAGTGTCGATGTTCATCTTGATCGAACCGTAGCTGTTAGCCTCGCGAATCTCCTCTACAGATGAACCTGATCCACCATGAAACACAAAGTTCAGGGGCTTGCCGGTCGTTCCGTATTTTTCGTTGATGAAGTCTTGAGAGTTTTTCAAGATGATCGGCTTCAAGCTGACATTGCCTGGCTTGTAGACACCGTGCACGTTACCAAACGCCGCAGCGATCGTAAACAAATCACCGATTTTCTTCAAATGCTCGTAGGCATAAGCCACTTCCTCCGGCTGCGTGTAAAGCTTAGAAGAATCTACGTCAGAGTTGTCTACGCCGTCTTCCTCGCCACCGGTCACACCGAGTTCGATTTCGATTGCCATGTCCAGCTTCGCAAACTCCTTAAAATACTTGCAAGAGATCTCCACGTTTTCGTGAAGTGGCTCTTCGGAAAGATCCAACATATGAGAGCTGTAAAGCGGTCTCTTGTAAGCAGCATGGTAAGCTTTGCCAGCTTCTAACAAGCCATCAATCCAAGGCAACAGTTTTAATGCAGCGTGATCGGTGTGCAAGATCACAGGAACTCCGTATGCTTCCGCCATCTGATGTACGTGGTGCGCGCCAGAGATACCCCCGGCAATACTCGCCTGCTGCTTGTCGTTTGGAAGGCTTTTGCCTGCAAAAAATTGCGCTCCTCCGTTGGAAAACTGAATGATGACCGGTGAATTCACCTTTTTGGCTGTTTCCAACACAGCGTTGACCGAATTGGAATTAATAACATTGACTGCAGGCATTGCGAACTCACTTTCTTTCGCGTATGCGTAAAGGTCTCTCAGCTCTTCCCCGTATTTTACTCCAGGCTTAAATTTCATGATATATTAGGTTTGATTTGTTCTTTTAGAAAGCAGTCAATCCGCTTTTTCCCAGTTTGGAAAGCACCAAAGATATAAATCCCTGCCTGATTTCCATTGAAGTGAAAGTCTAAAAAATGGCTCAATAAAATCTCTTTTTACCCGAAAAGCTTCGGTTCTTCCTGAATTCCTTTGAATATTGAAGCAATGCATGGAAGTTGATCCTACTAAAGTAGGTCTAGTCTATAAATCAACAGATGTTCTTTAGATCTACTCGAAAGATCCGCCGGTAATCCGGGAGGTTTAGCTTAGCCTGCTCAGAACAAAATCCCTTCCATTCTCATAAAACAGGCGATCAGCGACCTTTTGTATAGTTAAACCAGCAGGAAGCTGTAAATTATTTTCTGCCAAAATTTCAGGAAACTGCTCAATGAATTTCCGCTTGATCCCTTTGGTCATGCCACAATTGAGACACCAGTCCATAGCATCGATCAAGCCGTCAAAATCCGACCCGACACACAAAATCTGAGTCAGCATTTTTTCGACACCCCTTGCTCCATCGTACTGGTTGCCTAGGGCAACACAGTGCAGAACATGATTTAAAAAGTGATAAAACTGATATTGGGGAATATCGGAAGAGTTTCCCTTGATCAAATCAATCAGCTGGTCAGCATCAGCCGTATGGTTTAGTTTGGTTCCCTTGGTGGTGTTGTGTAAACCTAGGCCTTTGTATTCTGATTCTGACATGAAATCTGTGTCTAGCAACACCCGCTTCTTGTTACTGAGAAAATCCTCAATGAAACCCACATTGGCAGAATAGGTATCTGGGTTCAGCTTATGAGCTTTGGAGTATCCCAATACCCGCTCATCCATAGAAATCCCAAGCAGCCCTGTAGATTCGTAGATTTCCTTGATGTCTTCATCAAACAAATTGATTGACGTAGAATTAAATCCGACTCCGGGAAAAAGCCTTGAAAACTTGTATTTTTTCACCTTTCCCACCTTAAGACGATAGACGTCTCCTTCTTTTCTGCCGTCATAAATATAGTCTTTGAAGCTTTCCCCTGGGGAATCAAAGGGAATTCCAGCCAATCCCGAATGCGATGAAACCAGAGGAGAAGTAATGCCTTTTTCCTTCCTGAACGCATACAGATCTTTCCTGGATTGCAAACTCATGTGCTTGATATCGGTCACAATCCGATGGCTTTCCAGTAGTTCTACAAGCTCCTTGCCCAAGGCTGTCATTCCATTCCCGAGGGGTCTTAGGCTTTTTTCGTCAAAATTGTTGACCCTCATCCCGTCCATGGCATAGGCCTGATTACAAAATCTACCGTTGCAATTATCGATATGAGTAACATTGATCATGATCACGGCCAGGTCTCTTGCCAACAAACTCTCAAGGTTCGTTTTGATGTCGTCGAAGATCACTCCCTCGTCCGTCTGCCGAAGATCTGATCTAAGACAATGAACGCCCTCAACGGAAAACACCACAGCGAGCTGATTGGGGAGATCCGGCTTGAAATCTGCTTTGTTTTTCAAAAACACAACGGATCTTCCGGCGTTGTTCGGGTCAGTTTTTGTCAACAGCGCAAAGTCATTTTCAACAATCGAAAAAGGATTAATCTCCTGCTGAAGAAACCCATATCGTTCAAAATTTAACACTTTTCCAAAATTTGTATTCCGGTACTTCTTTAGAATCTTGATGAAAATCTTTTTGCTACTGATCGCTTTCACCAAATCTACATCCGGAGCAAACAGGGGCACGACTACCAGCTTGTAATCGCAAGGAATCAATTGATCTGGGCTGGATTGGGACGAAAAAGTTTTATCCAGCAGACCTAATCCGAAAATTTTCAACAATTGAGGAAGGCCGTCCTTGAGATCATCTCTGGTAATCGCTCGCCAGCAAGAGGTAGAATTGCCATTTTTTGAAAACTGGTTTTTCAGCGTCAAGTGGACATGAGAATCGAAAAATAAATCCATAGCATTGTTGGGTAAGGTGAAAAGGGCAGATAAACGGGATTAACCAGTTCTTGTTGGTTGTTGGGGATATCCTATCGGCTTTTTGTGACTTCACAAAAGAAAATAATCCGGCAGGCATACTATCAAAAGCTTCAATGAAAAATCCTTTTGAATACGCAACAACAAGTTAGAAAAAAGGAAAGGAATACAAAAAAGTGCTACAGCGTCACCAAGCCGAAGGATTAAATCGCTTGTTCCTGAAAAACCAAGAACCTGTCTTTTCCGGAAAAAATTGAAAATGCGCTAAAAAAAACAGTTCACAACCCCGAAAGAGTTGTGAACTGAAGATCTACCGGAATTAACCGGGGAATTGAACTTAGAAAAAGCCAGCCCTACAAATATGTCCAAATCAAAAACTATCCAAAGGGACGATTTCTAAGCAATTCACTTTTCCACCAGAGATGGTTTCGCAAGCTTAAATTATTCGATTCTTATCCCGAAAAACGGGACCGACTTTAGAGCTCGGAATCAGAGATTCCTAACGGTTTGGGCCGAGAATTCTATCTTTAAAATGTAAGACGCTTACGCGATCTTTACATTCACTGCGTTCATTCCTTTTTTGCCACGCTCAGTATCGTAAGAAACTGTGTCGCCTTCACGGATTTTGTCGATCAGACCACTAACGTGTACAAAAATTTCTTCCTTTGAGGAATTGTCAACGATGAAGCCAAATCCCTTGGCTTCGTTGAAGAATTTTACTGTTCCAGTATACATTGGTAAAATTTATAAGTATTGATTGGCAATTTGCCGCTCCAAATCTAACTGGTTAAAAAGTATAAAATTGGTTTTCAGCGATTTTTGTATCGTAGTTTTTTAAAAAAGTGAGGATTTCAACCGAAATACCTGCCTTACCACGCCTATTTTTCATCTGGAGCGGCTTTTTGGTCAAGCCTTATTTTTTTTTAACCAACAAATGCTGCGCTCAACCACTCTATTTTCCCTTCGATTCATACTCTATATCCCTCTTATCTTATTCGTTTTGAAAAGAGAATTAAATTTCTTGCAACCAATTGGTTTCTTATCTAAATTAGCAACCGATCGGCTTCACACCTTGCTATCGAGGATAAAAGTCATTTTATAGCGCAATACTTAAACGATGAGAAGAGATGTTTTTCAAGCCTTGGCTGACCCCACCCGAAGGGCTATCATCCTGATGTTGGCGGTGCAACCCATGACTCCCAACGCGATAGCCGACAAATTTGACATCAGTCGGCAGGCTGTCTCCAAGCATATTCGAGTCATGACCGAGTGCGAATTGCTGAGACAAAACCAACAAGGCAGGGAGATTTATTACCACCTGGAAGTAGACAAGATGAAAGCGATAGAAAAATGGTTGGAGCAATTCAAAGAACTGCTCGCCAAGCGTTTTGAACAACTCGATGAAGTATTAATCCAACTAAAACAGAAAAAAAATGAAAAAGACAATCCTGTTTGATTTTGTGGTGGATAAGGAAAACCAGAAAATCACCGTTAAACGAAGCTTTGCCGCGCCACTCGACTTGGTATGGGCGGCATGGACAGAGGCTGAAATTTTGGATCTTTGGTGGGCGCCAAAGCCTTGGAAAACCGAGACCAAATCGCTCGATTTCCGAGAGGGTGGGCGTTGGCACTACGCAATGCTCGGCCCTGAAGGGGAGCGGGATTGGTGCTTTTTTGATTTCAAAAAAATCGAACCACAAAGATACTTTTCAGGACAGGATGCCTTTTGCGACGAAAATGCCGTCGCCGACGACAGCAAACCGATAGTGAAGTGGTTCAACCAGTTTACCGAAACCGAGGGGGAAAGCACTCTGGTGGATATCGAATTGACTTTCGAAGATCTAGCAGGCTTGGAAACGATCATCCAGATGGGTTTCAAAGAAGGCTTCACCATGGGACTGGAAAACCTCGACGAATACATCCAGGCGCAGTTTTACCTCCGAAAACAGAAAAAGCCAGACAACAACACCAGGGTTTGCACCTACCTCAATTTTCCGGGAAATGCCGAGGAGGCGTTCACTTTCTACAAGTCCGTCTTTCAGACTGAGTTTGTCGGCGGTATCCAGCGCTTCGACCAGGTGCCCAGCGAAGCCGGCCAGCCTCCATTGGCGGATCACGTGAAGAAGATGGTGCTGCATGTGGAGCTGCCGATCCTGGCTAACCATATCCTGATGGCTACTGATGCGCCCAAAGAGATGGGCTTTGAAGTCAATGTCGGCAATAACATGCACATCCAGTTGGAGCCGGAGTCAAGAGAGGAAACCGAGCGGATTTTCCACACCCTTTCCGCGGGAGGCAAGATCTCTATGCCACTGCAGGACATGTTTTGGGGTGCTTACTTCGCAAGCTTCACCGACCGATTTGGCATCAACTGGATGCTCAACTGCCAGCCAAAATAAAGCAGCTGCGGACAGCGGCTTCGTTTTGGAAAAAGGAGGTAGAGTCGTAGTTTTCTAACGAAACAACACACCTAGTCTCGTCATCATGGAAGAAAATATCCGCTTGGTCAGCTTGTTTGAAAAACTATTCGATGGACATCCCTGGATTGACTCGTCGATCCAGGGCACCCTATCGCAGATCACGGCCGAAACTGCCAACAAACGGCTCCTTCCCAACAGCAACACCATCTGGGAAATTGTCAACCATCTCATCGAATGGAAAGTCAACGTACAGCAGCGCCTGGACGGAAAAATCATGGAAACGCCGGCGAACAATTACATCTCGCCCATAGTCGATCCCTCGGAGCAAGCATGGAAAGACACGCTTCGTCGCCTAGATCTAGTCCAAAAGCAGTGGATTGACTTTCTCAAACAGTTGGATACGGTCTCATATGACTCGATCTATCCGCCTAGCCAGAGCACCTTTTATGAACAAATTCTGGGTATTTTGCAGCATGATGCCTACCATCTCGGACAGATCGTCATCTTGGCCAAGCAATCTTAGCGGGGCTACTCGGTCTGCGTCGAAACAGACCAGACGTTGCCGTTGAAGTCTTTGAACATTCCCCTCAGGTCTGGATCTCCCTTTTGAATAGGTTCCTGTAGGCCCTCACAGCCCAGTTCCAAAGCTTTTTTGTAGGTCGCTGTGGCATCCAACACATAATAGTGCAGCAGAAATTCATTGGCGGGATATTCGGCCGTGGCTTCGCTGAGCATGATCACGGTATCGTCTAGCTTCAGTTCCTGATGCATAATACTTCCATCAGGCCTTTCATACTTTCGCAATTCGACCGCGTCAAAAAGGTCTTTCATAAGTTGCACAAACCGGGGGGCATCTTTTACGATAAAGTACGGAGATACAGCATTGTATCCGGCTGGTTTGAAAGGAATCATGTCTTTTTGGGTTTAAATATTGAAAAACGGTTTGTTTAAGTTATAAGTTTTTATCAAAGGATTAATCGTAATTCCGTTACCAGCTACCGCCACCGCCTCCACCGCCACCGCCGCCAGAGAATCCGCCACCGCCAGATCCTCCCCCACTGCTTGAAGGTTTGCTACTGGATTGACTGATCGTATTAGACAGACTGGAATTAAGCGCATGGGCAAATGCCGCTCGCTGAATCATTCCACCTCCATACCATCCGGGTCGGTACTCCTGCCGTTCCGCACTCATTGCCAGTTTGTGTTGGAATTTTTCTCCCCAAATCTCCTCGACATCCAAGACCATGGCATAAGGCAGCAATGCCTCAAACTTCTCAGGCGTCATCTCCGGTGGATTGCTGAACTGCAGCATTTTTTCCTCAGCTGCTGACAAATACATCTTAAATCCTTCTATTTCCGCCCGAAGCTTGAGCTTTTGCTCTGCGGGCTTGCGGATCAGCCATTGATAGATGAGAAACAGCGCGGCGTTCCCAAAAAAGAATGCGATTAGCAGCGGGGTCTTTTCCCGAAATACAAAATAATCTTCCAATAGCACCAGCATCGCAATATATCCTGCGAACAGAAGTAGCGGAAGGATCCAAAACTTCAGGTTAAAACCCTTATAAATCAATGAATTCCACTGGGAACTCAGACTCGATTGAAAACTCTTCACGGCCGTTTCGATCGTCGGATCATATTTCCCCGCCAAAGTGATTCGTTGCTTACTGGAAAACAATGAACTGAGCAGCACTTTCTCCTCCTTTGGCAGCGTGTCGTCAGGATCCTTTTCCCGGATAAGCTCGAATTCTTTCTGTTTGAAAAGCCCAAAAAACGACTCGTTTGTTTTTTCCTCTATTCGAAGAAAGCCTTTGGAGGCAAGGCTAACCACCGACGCCGTCACAAAATCCTGCCAGAAAAACCCCTTGCTCAGCATCCCCACGGATGCCGGAGACAAGTTAGCCGGTGGATCGAAAAGCGGTATTACTGTCGGCTTTGGAGGATCGATTCCATAGTTCAACCAGGTAAAAAGGTAATATCCCAACAAAAACAATCCGAAAGCTGCCATCAATATCTGAAAACCATTTCGCTGCAAAAAGCCTGGCGGAGGAGGTGCTGCGATGATTCCCTTGGTAAATCCAACCGCTATGCTGAGATTCTCATAGGGACTTAGCGGGCCAGCTTCAAAGGTTATAACCTTCCCATTTGCGTCGCTTTCGCAATTGCGCTCCGAACTCCCGTACTGTCCTGTATAGCAGGCCTTTTGGACTAGATCGGCTCCCTCAGGCAGGAAGATTTCAGCACTGATTTTGTCGACTGCAAACGGCCATTGTGTTCCGTTTACGTTCCAATACAACTCATCATGATCGTCAAAGAAACGGATCTGTCCCGGGATAGAATAGGTGATTTCGTAGGCGTAAGTACCCGGTGCAAGGAATTCCGAGGATTCACCGAAGTAGATGGACAGATGGCCATTTTCCTGCTTTGTATGATAAGGTGATTCGCTTCCATCCCGTCTTACCGAGATGATCGAAAAGTCATTTTTAACCTCATCTCCAAGATTATCTACTCTTCTCAGAGGCAGTGAGCGAATGATTCCGCGTTTATCGCTCAGCTCAGTCGAATAGAGGATGGTTTCAGAGACCGTGAGCGATCCGGATGCATCAATCAAGAGAATCGACTTGAACTCCTGCAACTTTTCCCCCTGAGCGAAGCTACCCAGCGAAAGAACGATTCCCAGGAGGAAAAAAGTGATCCGTTTCATTTAGAATTTCACTTGAGGAAGCGCGCGCTCGGCCTCGCTGTCCAGCTCAAAAAACTTGGATTTCACAAATCCAAACGCGTTTGCCACCAGATTGCTTGGGAAAGAATCAATCAGGATGTTCTTTTCCCGCACTGTACCGTTGTAGTATCTTCTGGACTTTTCGATGTCTTGCTCGATAACCGAAAGTTCCTCTTGTAGCTTAAGGAAATTTTGGTTTGCCTTCAGTTCGGGATATTGCTCGGATAGGGCAAAAAGGTTGACAAGAGCTTTGTTGAGCTGATTTTCTGCAGCTTGTTGGTCTTCCACGGTGTTGGCTGATTGAGCCCTATTTCTCGCTTGGACTACCTTTTCAAAAGTCTCCTGCTCGTGTTTGGCATAGCCTTTTACAGTTTCTACCAGATTGGGAATGAGGCTGTATCGCTTTTTGAGTTGGACATCAATCCCACTCCAGGCTTCGTCCACTAAGGTTCTTAATTTGACCAGCTTGTTGTAGATTCCGATTGCGTAAAAAACAACCAGAAGTACGATCACTCCGATAATCAATAAGGTCATTGCTTTTTCATTGAAGTTAGAAAACGAAAAAATTTCGATTTGAATTTAAGGATTTATGGATTCCTCCGTGTCGAATCCCCACCTGTTTTTCAAAATCCCTAATCAACTCCAACGACATCTTCCCAGAAAAAAACCAAAAAAGTCTAGCCCTTTTGAACCTCGTCTCCGAAAATCTCTTTCACTACCCAGCCCTTTCCCCACTCTTTCATCTCCTGCTCGGTCCAGAGTTCGGGAAAGAAGATGACTTTTTGGAAGCGTGGAGGGAGGTATTTTTGCCAATTCGTACCGCCGGTTGCTGCTATATCCACCGGGTCACGTTGCAGGTAGCGAACGGCCGATTTATAGTGAGCCAGAGGCCAAAACACATTGGCCTTCAGATCAAACTGACGCATGAGCTCTGTCATTTCTTTGGAGGGATTTTCGAGCTCCATGTACTTCTGCCAGAGGTTTTTCCGACGATAGGCTTCGATGAGTCCGATGAGTTTTTTGCCGTATTTCTCTTCGAAGTTCTTCAGTGTCAAAGTCTTTTCGCCCGTAGCCAGTTCAATAGCTCCCTGCTGCCAGTAGAGATTTTCAAACAAATCATCCCCGGGACTGTGGTAGTCGTATTCGGGTCTTTTATTGATCGTGATCAGATGAAAAGCATCAGTCGCCATCAGTTCGATCTCGCGAAACTGTGCACTCTGAAAACCAGATGAGGGCAAGAGCGACATGCGAAACTTAAGGAACTGTTCCCGCTCCATGCCTTTCCACATCATGGCAAAGGAACTGATCAGGTGATCAAAATACATCAGAATTCGCTCCAGTCTGCTCTTGAAAAATGTCTCGGACAGTTCGTGTTGCTCCGCAATCTGCTCCATCTCGGAGATGATCAACTTAAAGTATAGCTCGGTGATCTGATGATAGATGATGAAGATCCGCTCGTCCTTAAAGCTGGTTTTGGGTTGCTGTAGCGATAACAACACGTCCAAATTGATGTAGTCCCAATAGGTCAGGTAATCCGCGTAAAGCAAACCTTCCAGATAGGAAAGCATGTCCTGCCCCGAGGATTTAAATTTCTCTTCCAGTTGATGAATTTTGTCAAGGATTTTCGGATCAAACTGGGACTCTTGCATGGGGAATTTTTAGTCAAAAAGGTAATTTTTTCAGGGCCTTTCTCCTTAATTTCGGGAATGCCACAACAATTCCTTCGTGGCAAAAATGAATGATTCCCAAAAATAAACCAAATATTACATGGAGACTACCGACATCCGAAAATCACTGAAGCAAGACAATTTTGAAGGCGTTGACTTTCTGGATCTGGACGATTTGCTCACGGAAGAGCAGCTCTTGATCAGATCTTCGATGCGGGATTTTGTCAAAAAAGAGATCTCTCCCTACATCGAAGACTGGGCGCAAAATGCCTATTTTCCCTACGACATCGTCCGCAAATTTGGAGAAGTCGGGGCTTTCGGACCTCAGCTTCCGGAGCAATACGGCGGCGGAGGGTTGGATTACATCTCCTATGGACTCATCATGCAGGAGATCGAGCGGGGCGACTCCGGCATGCGCTCCACGGCCTCCGTGCAGGGATCGCTCGTGATGTATCCCATCTATAAGTTTGGCTCCGAGGAGCAGCGAAATAAATACCTCCCCAAGCTTGGCTCTGGTGAATACCTGGGCTGCTTCGGCCTGACCGAGCCCGATCACGGCTCCAATCCCAGTGGCATGGCCACCAACTTCAAAGACATGGGCGACCACTACCTGCTCAATGGTGCCAAGATGTGGATCTCCAATTCCCCAAAAGCAGATATCGCTGTCGTCTGGGCAAAGAACGAAGAAGGCAGAATTCACGGCCTGATCGTGGAGCGAGGGATGGAAGGTTTCTCCACTCCCGAGACGCATGGCAAGTGGTCGCTGCGTGCCTCCTGCACCGGCGAGTTGGTCTTTGACAATGTAAAAGTACCGAAGGAAAACCTCCTGCCCGGCAAGTCCGGACTCGGGGCACCGATGATGTGTTTGGATTCTGCCCGGTTCGGGATCGCCTGGGGAGCTATCGGCGCCGCAATGGATTGTTATGACTCGGCAAGACGCTATGCTGCGGAGCGCATACAGTTTGGCAAGCCCATCGGAGGTTTTCAGCTGACCCAAAAGAAGCTCGCCGAGATGCTGACCGAGATCACCAAGGCACAACTCTTGGCTTGGAAAGTCGGCAAGATGATGAATGAGGGAAAAGCCAAGACCGTCCACATCTCCATGGCCAAGCGCAACAATGTGGAGATGGCACTGAATATCGCCCGCGAAGCCCGTCAAATACATGGCGGCATGGGCATCACTGGCGAGTACCCGATCATGCGCCATATGATGAACTTGGAATCGGTCGTGACCTATGAGGGAACCCAAGACATTCATCTACTGATTTTGGGTCAGGAGATCACGGGATTGCAGGCTTTTAAGTGATAAAATATGGAAAAAGTATAAACCAGAGAGATTAATAACATATAAATCTAAACCATAGCCATCAGCGGAATAGCTGATGGCTTTTTTATTCCGTCGCACCTCGACTGTGAAGTATTTTATTACGCTCAACATTGAATTTCCGATAAATAAAATTCAGTATACTGAGGTGTATGGGGGAATTTTTTAAAAAAATAATATTTGGAATATCACCCTCAAGTAAAAAAATATTTTATAAGTGAATTACATAAAAAACATTATGCAAGTAGTAATTTAATATAAAAAAGAATGTTATTTACACACATTCCACTGATATAACCATATAGTATATATCTCGTTATTATAAGTATAAGATTTTTAACCACTAAACAACTTAGCAATGAAAAATTTACACATTAAAAATATTTTGAGTATTATATTAATCGCTTTATTTTCCACCAGTGTGGGTTTCGCTCAACAAGTATATACCGATGAAAAGGAAACTGCTGACCTGAGCGACTATCAAACATATGAATGGGTATTTAACAAGGAAATAATTCCTGAAAATCAAGTTCTAATTGATGGTGACATGGTGCTATTTTACAATAATGTAAATCAAAATAAAATGGCAAAAGATGCGATAGAAACTCAGATGGACGCCCGGGGATTCACTCATGATCCACAAAATCCAGATATGTTAGTCAATTTCAGGATTTTTGAAAAACCCACAGAACTGAGAACATACAGACTAAGCAATGAACAGGATTACTTGGGATTTGGACCTCGCTCTATGACTACTAAGATGGTACCAGTAGAACCCGGGACTATATTGATAGATTTCCTAGACGCTGAGACAGGCCACAATATATGGCAAGGATTTGCCTCAGGAGTATTTGAAGAAGCTGACTTGAGAAATATGTCCAACCTTGAAGCGAAGGTTATTTCAATCTTCAATGATTGGAATTTCGATAGATTTACAAATTAATTATTTCTTTGATTGGAAAGAGGTTAACATAAAGGCCTCTACTTAAGAAGGCTAGTCGATTTTCGGCTAGCCTTTTTTTCATGTCAGCGATAAGGTTGACGAATTCACAAGAAAGACCTTTATAAAAAAACTGCAAGGACTAAACACCAAACAGTTGATGATTCGTCCTCCTAGTTTGGAAGAGCGCTTTTTTCTGTCAAACCTCTGCCGGCACAATAAATTCGGTGATTGAATAAATTGATCATTTTATGGACGACTTGATAATCAGCGGCTCGGAGAAAAATATTCCGCTAAACTCTTGGTTTGACTCAAACCTTTAATTACCTTCTCCTATAGTTTTTTAATCAATTATTTCATTTTAACTCACTTTTATCATGGAAAACAAAGTTTCCATCGAGATCCCAGCTGCGGATCTGCAGGCGATCAAGGACGCCATTGTCGTATTGCAGGCCAAACTTGGCCCGCTGCTTATCGCTCTCACTCCACTACAGCGTAAAAATCGCACGAAGATGGGTGAGGCCTCCAGGCCCTTCGTGGAGAAGGTAGTGGAGTATTCAGGCACCAATTCGGAGTTTCTACCAGCCTTTGCCAAGGCAGCTGATCTACTTCAGGATTGGAAAGCTTACCAGGAACTTACCCCCGTCTACAACGCACTCAAGCAGTTGCTGTCCAATCTGGACGACACGATGCTGGAACTGGGTGTGGACCTGATGAAGGTAAGCAATGCCTATTACAACCAAACCAAATCGGGTGTCAAACTCGATGTACCCAACGCCAAACCAGTCTATGAAGACCTCCGCGTGCGGTACGAGCAAAAACCGAAGAAGAAAGTTGAACTCCTGGAGAAGTAATCCGAGATGCCTTCATTCTTGATAGGATTTACTGCCGCCTCGCTAGGGACGGCAGTATTTTTTTGTACCCAATCGCCCTAGCGACAAATCGCAGTTCCGAAGTCCGACCTCGCAGTAAAAACATAGGAAATCCTCCTTCCGAAGTACGATGTCGCTGTAAAAACAAAAGAAATCCTCCTTCCGAAGTCCGGCATCGCAGTAAAAACATGAGAAATCCTCCTTCGGAAGTCCGACCTCGCAGTAAAAACATAAGAAATCCTCCTTCGGAAGTGCGATGTCGCAGTAAAAAGATAAGATATCGAAGTTCTTAAGTCTGACGTCGCGAGAGTGTTCAATTAAGTGTGTCTGCTAAATTCACATCAAATGAAAAAAAGACAGACAATTGAGGATTTGTTAAATGATCCC
>NZ_BAAAFI010000034.1:0-40509 GCF_039523455.1 Algoriphagus jejuensis
TGTCGTAAATAAGTTGTGGTAACTCCTTTTACGACTTTCATGGCTGCGGGTGAATTTCCCCTATTCATGAATGTTTTATAGACCAGCGAGATAGGGACCAATATGCCATCTTTTGCTTTTGCCCAGACCCGTTCGGAATGATATAGCGACGAGTCGTATCCTCCAACGACTTCCTGCTGTTTGAGCAAGGTCTTCTCTCTTGAAATCATGTCAAAATCAAAAACCGAGCTGGGACTCACGAGCGAATTGTAGCCGAATCGCAAAGTGTCGGTGTCGAATTCGGGATTAGTGCTGATCCATGCGGTGTAGGTCTCGTCGTCAAATTGAAGTGAGAAGCGAACTCCATCCCAAGGTTGGATCTGGATCTGCGTCAGTCCATTTGATCGCTCCTGGGTTACTAGATATCGAGAAAAAAGGTCGAAATCCTCTAACAATACCTCCGGGCGGTGGGCAATAACATCAGTCCAGTTTTCTCTGTTGGGCGCCGAGATGGGAGCTTTGACCAACTTGAAATTCTGTGCGTCGGAGTTGGTCTTGATCCAAAAATAGTCTCCGAAGTGGTCTGCGGCGTATTCCAAGAAGGGAATTCGCTCCTGTAGAATCTGAAATTCACCGTCTGGTTGATCAGCTTTCAGAAATCGCATCTCCGAGGAGATGGTGCTTTCCGAGTGGATGAAGAGGTATTTCTCTGTCTTGGACTTGTGGACCATGCAAGAAAATTCCTCGTCTTTCTCCTCAAAAACCAACTCGTCCAATTGGCTGTCAGTGCCGAGTCGATGTTTGTAGATGCGATGGGAGCGGAGCGTTTCGGGATCTTGCTTGGAGTAGAAAAGCGTCTCATTGTCATCGGCCCAAACGAAATTTCCGGTGATTTCAGGAATGGGTTCCAGATAGATCTCGCCTGTTTCCAAGTTTTTAAACCAAATCGTATAAATCCTTCTGCCGACCTCGTCTGCAGCAAATGCGAGGATTTTTTGATCAGGAGTGGTAGACGTACCTCCGACTTGGTAATAGGATTTTTCTTTTGCCAATTCATTGACGTCTAGGATGATTTCTTCCTGACCTTCCATTGAGTCTTTTTTCCGGCAATAGATCGGGTATTCGCCCCCTTTTTCATAGCGCACGTACCAACAGTATCCCGACTTGAAGTACGGGACCGTCTGATCGTCCTCTTTGATCCTACCTTTCATTTCCTCAAAGAGATCCTTCTGAAAAGCGGCTGTCCGCTGCATTACCGATTTAGTGTAGCTGTTTTCGGCTTCGAGGTGGGCGATGACTTCAGGGTTTTCCCGATCATTCATCCAATAGTATTGATCGACTCTTTTGTGACCGTGGATTTCTAAAATATGGGGTATTTGAGGTGCTAACGGAGCTTTCATACGGGGTGATTTTGTTGCAAGGTTAATGAAAAAATGAGGGGCATGGTTCAAAGTTTTGAGGCGAAGCTTAGCTTTTTTATTAAGACCCAGAGGAAAAAGGAATGGAGTGTTGCACAAACCCATTATTTTCAGAATATTGAAGTGTACTTCAACCAACCGGATACTTTATGGGATTATTAAAAGAGTTTAAAGAGTTTGCCGTCAAAGGGAATGTCATAGACCTTGCGGTCGGTGTGATCATCGGCGGAGCATTTGGAAAGATTGTCTCTTCTTTTGTCAATGACGTAATCATGCCTCCACTCGGGCTGCTCGTTGGAGGGGTGGATTTCAAGCAATTGAAGCTGGTATTGAAAGAAGAGACGGTCGATGCTGCCGGTGAGGCAGTGGCTGCGGTCACGCTGAACTATGGGATGTTTATCCAGAATGTCGTTGATTTCGCGATCATTGCATTTGTGATCTTCATCGCAATCAAAGGTATCAATCGGTTGAACCGCAAAGAAGAAGCCGCTGCGGCCGCTCCACCTGCACCGCCTGCGCCTACGCCTTCGGAGAAGCTTTTGGAAGAAATCAGAGATTTGCTGAAGAAGAAGGAATAGTGATCAGTTGCACTAGCCAGTAATCAGTTCCGCAGTCACAGTGATCACTTTGCTTACGGAAGACAGTTTGAAAAGTAAAAATCCTTCGGAGTATTTAAACTTCGAAGGATTTTTTATTCTGAGAATTGGTTTTTGCATTCTAGAGATTGCAGTCACTTCGATGATAGGAGAGGCTTCATCATCATTACTGGTCCGTGTGGTAAGATTTCTCCCAGCGGTCGAAATGACAGTGACTGACCACTTTTCGCCATCCTACTTCCCGTCTCTCCCTCTTTGGTACAGCTGTCTATTAAAGTCCCGAGCGATGTTGTTTAGCATCAGGATTTGCTTGGAGGATAGTACTTTTGACGCATCGGTCACAAATGCCTGTTCTTCTTTAAGCAATTGTCCCTGGAGCTGCAGACGCTTTTGAATCCGGGATTTGGCCTCTTCTTCGCTTACCGTTTCCATGTTTTTTCCCAAATCTGAGATCTGACGCATTGTAGCTTCCCTAGAGTCATTGTACTCGTTGAATATCGGCCAAAATTTCTCGGCCTGCTCAGGTTTCAGATCGATGCGGGTCGTGATAAAGGCGATCCTGGCGGATTGCAATTTTTCCCGGTCTATCGGAGGTCTTTGTGCCAAAACTTCCCAAGACAATACAAAGAGCAGGAGGACGGCAATAGCATAGTGTTTTTTCATAATGATTAAAACCAGTTTGATTCATCTTCTGCCCACAACTCCTCAGAGGTAGGCATTTCTTCTTCAATTATTTGATCGAGCAGTGCATTGGGATCATCGGCAAAGCTCAGGATGTCCTCTGCTGTCCAAATTTGACTTTCGATATACAGGTGGGCTTCCTCATCCAAAGAGATAGGCTGCTCCTCGAATGGAATTCCCCCAAACTGCCAGGTGAGGCCCAATCCGATCAAGATTGCTGCCGCCGCGGCATATTTTGTCCACGAAACGGAGTTGTTGGGCTTAGTTTTAGCCAGAATATCGTCGGGCAGGCGGTCAAAGTAACCGTCTGGAGCCTGCAAATCTTTGATTTTTGGCAGCTTATTCATCGGAAGTTAGACTTTGGTGAAAGGATAAAGTTTATTCAGACAAGACATATTGTTCGACTTTTTTGACCGCATGATGATAGCTTGCTTTCAGGGCTCCGACACTCGTGCCCGTGATTTCGGCCATCTGCTCATAGGTCAGTTCTTCTTGATACTTCAAATGAAAGACCAGTCTTTGTTTTTCAGGAAGCTTTAGTAACGCTTTTTGAAGCCGGACTTGAATTTCGTCTCCGTTTAGATTTCCATGGTGATCGAGATGAGATTCCATCTTTTCCTGATGATCATCGATCGACAGGAAAAACCGTTTCTTTTTTTTCTCCAGAAAACTCAGCGCTTCATTGGTGGCGATGCGGTACAGCCAAGTAAATAGCGAGGAATTTCCCTCAAATTTATCCAGGTAACGGTACGCCTTTATAAAGGTGTTTTGGGTCAGGTCATCGGCATCCTCGTGGATGATGACCATGCGGCGAATGACGTGATAGACCTTTCGCTGGTAGGTCTCGATCAATTGCCTGAAGCCAATTTCCCTGGTGAAGGGAGAGCGGATTTGCTCCAGTATTTGTTGATCGGTTAGGTTCATTCTCGGTCCTTGGACTCAGGAAATGAAATATGGTTTAAAAATGTATGACAAGAGTGCTGGTTTAGTACTCTTTTCTAAATCGGAACTATCAAATTTCGAGAATGTAATCCAAAATTCCGGCGTTTTTGCCCTTGGGTCGAGTGACTAGGAGAGGCAGGCTGTCGTTGAACTGGATCAGGCGTTCTGCCATGCTTCCGATGAATAGTGCCGTAGCGGCAGTGCGGCCTTTAGCACCAATGATGATGCCGTCTGCTCCGACCTCGATCGCTTTGGAAACGATCTCCTGCACGGGGTCGTCGTCGTCGTCTTTGGTGTAGATCGGGGTGATTTTGATGCCTTTGGTGTCGATCTTACGGATAAACTTCCGGTAGTTGATCTCAGCGTGCATCTTCATAATCTCGGAGAATTCCTCGTAGCTTTTGCCGGTGAAGTGATACCCGGTTGGTACGGAAAATACATTTTGGCAGACGATCTCGGCATGTCCACCGTGTCTTGCGACGATCATAATGGCCTCTTCCAGCGCGTCTTTAGAGTAGTCAGAGAAGTCGCTCGGAACCAAAAGTTTGGTGATCTTTGGTTTGGAACCTTCTGGTACGATCAGGAGAGAGCAGCTGGCTCTTCGGGCAAGTCGCTGGGACGCGACGCCCGTCCCTGGCAATTCGACTTTTCTACCGATCAGGATCATGTCTACGGACTTTTCCTCCGCGAGTTTGAGTACTTTTTTGGCAAGATTTCCTTCTTTGACCACATAGCTGATTGCCAGTCCCTTGATCTCGGGAAAGTACTCATTTACCATTTTTTCCATGGCTTCCTTCCGCTCATTGATCATGTTTTCGATCAGGTTGGGAAATTCCTCCAGGACTTCTTTCGGAATCGAAAGGTTCTTGATCACATTGGTGAAGTAGATTTTTTTGGCTTGATTGACTTTGGCGATGAAAGACGCATACTCTATCAGCGTTTGATCCAGGGGGGTCTGATCGAGACAAACAATCAATTTCTTAATCAGGTACATAGTAACCGAGGTTTTGCAGTGCAAAGTTATTTGAAGACCAATAATCTATCGAGATTTCTGCAAAATATAATTTTGATTTTGATGAGCGGATGCATAATTCCCTCATAATGAATCAGAACAAAATGATTTAGAGGGAAATTATATTTGGGGAAAGCTGGACAGCATCCGTGAGTGAGGGATTTGTTCGACAGCTTCAGGACATTTCTCCATGGATTTGGGTAACCCAAAAGATTTGATCCCGTATATTTGTGTTGTCCGGGCCGCCGACTTGTTCAAACTTCACAATTTAATTACAATTACGAGTGAAGCCCTCTCCAAAAACAGGCCTCATCCCATTCACTTGGGACCTCGCACAAAACGCAGGATAACAGTGGAAGTTTGCGGTTTTAAGGCAGCTCAAATCTTGTCAGTACGGAGGTTTGTAACACTCTAAGGTCCGGACTTTTTTAACCTTGCTTTGATCCAGCTCCATTCTTCACTCCCTACACCGAGGAGCCATGACATTCCCGCAAAAACACTTACAATCAAGAGAGACTTGACTACCATCAAAAGCATGGGGGCGATCGCTTCGGAGCTCAAAAACATTCCCGTAAATGCGGTCATCCCTACGAGGAGGATTTTAAAGGATTCTCGACTGAATGGATCGAGGCCAAGCTTGATTTTCAAATAAAAATACTTCACCAGATTGAACGCCAGCATCACCGTGGCGGATCCGATGGCTGCGCCTTCGATCCCAAAGACCGGAATCAGCCAATAGTTGACTCCGATGATGAGGATGCTCATTGCGATCGTCAGCACCAGATTGAATCGATAGTAGGCCGAGAAAACCAGAATCTCGCTGTTGACCGAGAAGGCGACATCGAAGATTTTTCCAAGGGCGATGTAAAACACTACCCATTTCCCTGCCTGGTAGATTTCCCGATTTGGGACAAAGTGGTAAATGCTGTCGATGTTGCACCAAATCAAGGCGAATAGCAGCAGACAAATGTAGAGTTGCCGGTTTGAAATCTGCCGATACAGGCCGTTGATCGCCGGGATCTGATTTTTTGCAAAATGATCTGCGATCACTGGCATAGCAACTTGAGATATGGCTCTTCTTGGCAGCTCCACGACCAAGGCCATGTAAAAAGCGATGGAATAAATTGCATTCGCTTCCAGGCTCACCATCGAGCTGACCATGATGCTGTCGATCTTCATGATCAGCGTGGAGGCAGCCGTAGCTAGAAAGGTGATCAGGCTAAAGCGGATAAACGAAGATCGGAACCCCGCAGGGAAGTGATTCCAGTTGAAATCGAGGTGGATTTTTCCCAACCAAATCAAATAGGTCAACACCCCAAACAATGTCAAACCATAGACCGCAACTAGTCCCTGCATCACCTGTTCAAAATCGATCCAGCCCAAGAGGTAGGTGCCGATCAAGATCGAGGTCAGTAGTCTTAGGAATACCTCCCGAAAAAAGGTCGGAATGGCGACTTTCAAATAGGACCGACTGTAAGCATCCAGCACACTGTTTAGCAAAGCGAACAACGTAATCAACAACACGATACCCAGGAAGTTGATCACTTCCGGCGAGTTGACCGCAAACAGGGCCACTAGTTGCTGTTGAAAACCGAAGAATATCCCGCTGACGGCGACAAAGCCCAAGAGTGAAAAGACGAGACTATACGATAGAAACGCGGACTGGTTTTGCTCCAGTTTTGGGAAAAACCGGGTAATTCCGTGACCGACTCCCAATTGGGCAAAAGGGACCATCAAAAGCCCCAGATCCTGGATCGTGCGAAACGTACCCAATTCGGTAGCGTCCAGCGCATAGGGATACAGCCAAAGGACATTGATGTAACCCAAGACCACACCGCAATAGGAAAAAATGGTGGTTTGGATACTTTGCTGGGCGATTTTACTCATTGTTGAAAAGTATAAAAAAAACGGGAATTCCTTCGAACCCCCGATTTTTTTACCTCGGATTTTGAGTTAGGGTTTGACACATTTGTCGCAGCCGGCCTGAGATTTTGGTTTGGAAAAATATTTCCTACCCAAGTACACCAGTGCGCCAAATACGAGTAGTCCGACTCCGAGTTCCTGCCACATTTTAGGATAAAATTTGGTATGTAATCAGCGCGCTGACGTAGGCCAATACACTCATATATACAGTCTGAACCAACGGCCATTTCCAGCCTTTGGTTTCTCGCTTCACCACCGCAACGGTACTCATGCATTGCATCGCAAAGGCATAAAATACCATCAGAGAGAAAGCAGTGGCCACATTAAAGGTTTTCTCGCCAGTATTCGCATTGATTTGCTGGTCGAGTTTTTCTCGAATGGTCAGTTCGTCTTCCAGATCTCCTCCGATACTATAGATCGTGGCCATGGTCGAAACGAAGACCTCCCGGGCCGCAAAGGAAGTAATCAAAGCAATGCCGATCTTCCAATCATAGCCCAGCGGCCTGATTGCTGGCTCGATGGCTCTGCCCATGATTCCTATGAAGGAGTTTTCCAATAACTGTGAGCTCGTTTCGGCTTCGATGGATGCGATTTGAGCTTCGTCGGTTACGTTTTCTAATCGTGCTTCACCTTCCAGTCGGATTAGATCCATCCTTGACGGCGGGCCATAGGATGCCAAAACCCAAAGCACAATCGAGATGGCCAAGATCACCTTTCCTGCTTCCATCACAAAGGTCTTTGACTTCTCAAACATCGTGATCCCAACATCACTCCAGCGCGGAATGCGGTAGGGGGGGAGTTCAGTAAGCAGAAAGCTTTTCTCCTCGGATTTTAGAATAAACTTCAAAAGAAAGGCTGTTCCAAATACTCCAACCACCCCTAGCAGGTACAATCCAAGCAAGGCCAGAGCTTGGAGGTTGACAAATCCCAATACCATTTCATCAGGTACGACTAGGCCTATCAAGATGATGTAGACAGGCAATCTCGCGGAGCAGCTCATCAGCGGCGTGATCAGGATAGTGATCATTTTTTCTTTCCAGTTGGAAATATTCCTGGCAGCCATCACCCCTGGAATGGCGCAGGCCACACCTGACACCAGCGGCACGATACTTTTGCCATGAAGTCCAAAAGGTCTCATCCAGCGATCCATCAGAAACACCACCCTGGACATGTAGCCCGTGTCCTCCAAAATCGCCAGAAAGCCAAACAGCATCGCGATCTGCGGAATAAAGATGACCACTCCGCCAATGCCGGGAATGACACCTTCGGATAGAAGCCGCGTTAGCGGGCCGTCAGGCAACGCAGCAGAAATTCTCGCACTGATATCTGCGAATAGCCCGTCGATCAGATCCATCGGGTACGAAGCCCAGGTAAAAATGGTCTGGAAGATCAGCAAGAGGATGCCGAAGAACACGACATAACCCAATACGGGATGCAGGAATATTTTGTCGAGATTAGACTTCGGCTTGGGTTCGGGTTTTTTGGTCAAAGTCCGGGTCACGATTTCCGTGATCTTCTTATAGCGGATCTTGGTTTCTTCCAGCTGGGCTTCTTCCAGATCGAAAGATGATTCCTGAATGAAATTCTCAAGCCAAGCTCGGTCGCTCGCTGGGATCGCCTTGTCTTTGGTACCAAACCGGATCAACTGATAGGCTTGATAGGAGTTTTCCAACTCAAACTTTTCCAGAACGCGGTCGAGCATTTCCGCAGGAATCACCTGCTGGATTTCGACGAAGCCCGGAGCCTTACAGAAATTCCTTTCACTGATCAGTTTCTTGACCTCGTCCAGTCCTTTTTGATTTCGCGCGTCGGTTGACAGGATCGGAACTCCGAGAGATTTGAACAACTCGTAGGTCTTGATCTCGATATTTTTCTTCTGGGCCAAATCGGACATATTCAGAATGATCGCCAGATTGACCCCGAGATCTATCAATTGAGTAGCTAAAAACAAACCTCTGGAAAGTTGCGATGAATCTATGATCATCAGCACATGATCGGGTCTGGTCTCAAGCTTCGTCTGATTGAGTACCCGGTGGGCGATGATTTCATCTTCCGAGTTGGGGAAAAGGCTGTAGGTACCAGGGAGATCGAGGATTTCAAAAGTTTCACCGTTGATCTGAACCGAGCCGGATTTTTTATCCACCGTCACACCGGGATAATTTCCGATTTTTTGATTGAGGCCGGTTAGGTAGTTGAAAATAGTAGACTTGCCGACGTTAGGGTTTCCAACCAGTGCGATCTGCGTGGTGCCTGTTTTTTGGGAGATGATAGTTTCGGCCATGAAATTAAATCTGTTCTACGCGGATCAGGGCAGCCTCTGATTTTCGAAGTGCCAGGAGAGTGTCTTCCATCAGGAATGCCATCGGGTCACCGGACGGAGCCAGATGTTGGAGCGTGATTTTTTTACCGGGCAGGAAGCCCAATTCCATCAGGTTGATTTTCAGTGGGGAAGGTACTATCTCTAAGATTTTCCCGGATTTATTCAGAGGAAGGGTGTCAGCGTTCATGGGTCGATATTCTCCTTGGGGCAAAAATAGGATTATTTGGAATGAATCTAAGGAAAAGTAGAGAAGAATTTTGTCTGGCAGCGACACTCGTAGATGTACTTAGCAGGTCCTAGATCTGATGTGTCAGCTCTCACAAGCTTTCCCTGCGATCGGCAGGATTCGACCAATAGTACCGAAAAAAAAGACAGTTATGGATATTCAGATAAAGAGTTGAACTTATCTGGTACTCACGTTAATAATTTTGCCTTTAACGAAATTTAAAAGTAAAAACTTCCATGGATTACGATCGGTTTTTCTTGTCGATATCTAGGAATAATGTTTAGATTCGACTTCTATTTTTCGGTTTTCAATCGATTTCGAGAACGACTTTTTGTGCTGGCGGCCGTCAATTCCTACTTGAAAAATAGCGCCTGATTTAACCCTCAATTTTTTATCACATGGAAAAAGACCAGTTAAGCGCTTTGCTCGCTGAGGTATTTGGACACCTGCAGCTTAATGATGCCCAAGATGACAGACTTTGGAAGGAAGGGCTCCCCTTATTTGCCAATAGTCTGCTCGTATCCAAGGATTTGACCGTCAAGTCTGAGTCGTTCAGTTTTGAGCGGTCTCAGCTTTTTGCAAAAGAAACAATCAAGCCGGCTCAGATGGAGAAAATCCGCGAAACGGTGGAAAAGACCGAGACACTAGAAAAAGCAGTAACAGCCGGGAAAGCTGAAAAGGACGTGACCGCCGAAAAGATAAAGGTGGTCGGAAAATCGAAGGTGGAGACCGTTGGATTAAAGGCGTTTGTAAGGGAAGTTCCGGTTCGGACGACACAGCTAAAGACGAGTGTGCCGCAATGGGCCGCCGGAGCAAAAGTTGAAAAAACCATTGGTCCGCTTACCCGGGAAGACGGGCGGATTGTGTTGATCGATTTTTATAAAGTTGTGCGACTTTTGGGTCTTTATCAGCAGAATAGTTCGCTTCCGGTCATTCTTTTCCAGGCGGAATTTCAGACAAAGCTGGAGTTAGTAGTCAATGCTCCGCCTCCCGTCGTGGCCGGTGATTACAAGGTCGTGGCAGGCAGCGTCTGGATCAGGGCAGACATGCTGGCATCAACTGCACCTGCCAACCGCTATATAGGACTAAAGGTCACGTCCGGCCAGATACAGCTTAGCCAAAATCCCGTCCTCCAAAATAATAAGCTCGTTTTGGGAGCACAGACTGGAGTGCAAGTATCATTGAACTTGGGGCAGGCGGCATCGGTACCCAACTCTAGCAAGATGTATGGTCAAGATGGTGCTGCTGTCGACATAAAAACGCCGGACAAATTCGCGTTTTCGTTTACAGGCGCCACCAAGGCGCAAATTGCCACGGTCGGATCCGGAATGGCGGAGATTTATGGACAAAAGTTCGAATTCCAACAAAAAAACGCAGCTCCAAGCTATAATGCTCAAGTCAGCCGCTTGCTGATCCCGATGGCTACCCCTCAGGAAGCAGTCGCACCCATAAACCAGAGGAGCACACTTTTTCAACTAATGGGGGCTGCCCCGTTGAAGACGTCCGCTTGGGCGATCTCCGCTGCCGAGTTGGATGTTGACAATCCGCTGGAAGCTGCGGGATCGGGTGGATTTTTCATCGAGGCAAAGCCCGGGCTCAAATGTGCCTGGCAGGGCTTGCAAGCCAAAAACCTAAAATTAAACCAACCCATTTTTTTGATCGACCCGGACCGGATCGGAATTACAGAACTTGCCGGAGAAGGGGAAGGGGCTTTTCAGGAATTTGAGCATTGGAAGGACGATCAGCACGGAACCAGTCTGAATGTCTTTTTGGGAAAGAAGAGTTCTCTGCTTTATAACTCGCTTTCTGAGGGGATTGAATTACTGGCAACGACCGTTAATGCCGTGCTCCATGTGGATCGCCCTGTGATGGTCAATGGTTTGCCGGTGGGAGTCAAGACCAAAGATAGTCTGATGATCTTGGCCGGCTACGGCGATAAAAATTTGCTGTATCTGATTGATGATAACATTCTGTGGGATAATAAATTACCTCATGATAAGGTTCCGAGATTCAAGAGTCTGGCTCTTGCGTTGGAGAACGCCTTGTTTACGGTGACTCCGGTAAACGGAGCAATGCTTTTTGGAACATGCTCCCCGGAGTGGAAGCGCATTACAAAAAGCCAAACCATTTTGGTATTTGGTCTATTAGGTTATCTACCGACACTTCCAGATCCCTATCTGGCCAACCTCACTTACTTGAGGAGGCTGCAAAGAGGAGAAGGAAAAGGCGGGGTTCAGGGGATCATCAGCTGGCTGGTATGTCAGATTTCACAAGAGCCGGTGGACGAAAAGACCGACAAAGTGAAAGTCAGCTTTCATTTTGGCAACGAAACCAATGAGCAGCAGAGCACAGCTGGAAGTTTTGGATTAGCTGGCGGAACTTTGGCTACCGCAACACCAGTGGAAACTAAACCCTTGGCTTCAGAAACAATAAAGGTTGGTGCGAAGGCTTTGAGAAGTAGTGCTCTGGCAAATAAGCCCTTGCCTCCATATGAAGACCAATTGATCCCGCACGTCCAAAAGTATCAGAATGAATTTTTTGCACTGTTGGATGTCAGTTCCAATGCCAACCAAATGGGTGTCAGCTTAGGAACTCCTTTTCCGGCGCGGGTGAAGACGGGAATTGCGGTCACGAAAGGAGAGAACATCGCTCACATTGAGCAGACGTCTAACCAGATGTTTGGTGTGGACGGAATGGAGGTCGTAGTTCGAAGCTCTGCCGCCCGACTTTTTATGCTCCCTCAGGTGGCTTGGGAGCCGGTTTACAATCTGACACCTCCCGGTAACAATGTGATCGGCGATCCGCCTTTGTTTTTCAACTACTATCCAAATGACGGGGGAGCGACCCGTATTGCCAATTACCATGAGGGGCAAGTTCCTTTCGCCCCAAAGCCTTTGGTGAAGTACACACTTGAGCAATACAAGAATAAAAAAACCCCTGTTGATGCCTTTTTCACGCTTCCTTTTGGGCTGAGGGCACTTGCAGAACTTTCTCACGATGAGCCAAGGGAATCCCAAAAACCCGAGCTTAGGCTGGTCAATCCCAGCTTTCCAAATGATCTCATCGGCGGAACCCAGATCCGCGCGATTGCCAAGGATTACGGAAAGGATGCGATGCAAGGGGCAGGGCCTGACAGCCCGATGTTCAAAGGATTTACCGTTCAACTGGCCAATGTCCTGGCAATGAGTGGTCAGCCTGCAAACGCCAGTACGCTGGGCAGAAGCGTCACCAAGATTTTCAACGGTGAGTTTTTCACCAGTGAGTCGACTCCTGACATCCTCAAAAAGCGTGGAGTTCCCCTGTCCAAGATCGACTTCTCCGGATACGGCGCGAGCACCTTTAGCAACTGGCTGAGTCCGAGGGCTGCGATTGCGGAGACGAGTCAGGCGAGATTTGACATCATGCTGGGCAGGACCGGTCATGAAGTGATCCAGGTGAAAAGCATCCTGTATCCCTGGGGCATCCGGGTGGTTCGGACGATCACGCTTTTCAGGACTGGCTCTGGGCATGTGTACCGCACAGACAGCGGTTGGCAGGCTGAGTCAGACGGACTATTTGATTTCCGATATAGATATATCGACAAGAGCCTGCCGCCGGAAGGTGTTGATGAATCGGGAAATACGATCTTTCATACCGTAACTGTCGAGCCGTATGAATTGCATACTGGCCCTATTAGAGGATTATTTGATGTGAACAATATTCAGGAGGATGGGAACATCGCCGAGTACAACGTTCCAAAGGCGATCAAGATCCCTATCAATGAAAAATATGTAGACGAATTTGGAGAATGGGTGACCAACTCGACCGGGGCTGAGATCACCAAAGATGTGATCTTGGGAGCGGTATGGTTTGATGCAAATATCAAGATCGACAACCTTGTCCAAGGTCATAAAAACGGAATGACCCCATCCAAGAAAATTCTTGGCTACGTCCAATTGGCGCCGCAAGGTGTCACGATTCCCAAAGCCAACTTCAAGGCCCTGTTGGATCTACAGGGAGGACTGATTGGAGGAGATGTGGATTGCGTGATGGATTTGAATGATTCAGGTCAGCAGATGCGGATTACCCGGTTTGATATTTCACCCTCCGTGAAAAAGACCAACGATCCCGCAGATCCGATTTTCGTGGCGGCGGCGCGGGGAAATGTGCTGTTGCCCAAGGATGGAAGCTGGTCGGTGGTACAGCACGAGACCGGGACTGGCGAGGTCACTCCTCTGCCAACCTATATACCGATTCCGGTCGTACGGGAAGGAACATGGAAAGAGGGAAATGCACTTCCTGCGGCAATTCAAACAGGCAAGCTTCTCCGAATGGCGCACCCGATGGAGGTACTCAGAAATCCGGTAGGAGGCACCATGAACTTTGGCTTGCTGCAAACCACAGCGACGCAAAAGACACTTTTTTTAACGCCAAGCTTCAAATTTGGCACCAAAAAACTGCTCAGCAAGACACCCCCTGCTTTTGCCGATGCCTATCGATTAATGGACAGCAGTAGCATTTTTCCGAATATCGGTGATGGCTACACCAATTTGGGAAAAGCGGTCGCTTTGGTCACAGGGGTCGATGCCAACGGAAATCCGTTGGATGCATTTAAGACGAATCCCATTCTCGACGGTGACCGGCAGGTTTTTGAACTCATGGATTTGGTAACCGATGTGGGGGATGGAGAAGTAATAGACCGTGGATTTAAGCTCTTGACGGGCGAGGCAAATGATCTGCTTGGCAAAGCGATGGCTTTCGATATCCCGAGTTTGGATCCTCTCTATCTGGTCAAGATGGACGCACTCAAGATTTACATAGAATACAAAGCCAAAGAAACCAAGGCAGGAAACCCTCCAGCCAAGCCTTCCAAGCTGAATTTTGATGTGGATTCCTTTGCCAATGATCTCAAGGACAAATGGAAGAGCCGCCTAAACAATGTGGGGATGGTCGTGGACTTGGGCTCATTCGAGCGCTTGATGACGATCAAAGGGAACTTCGACGCGCAAAAAGGCAAAGAATCCGGATACGAAGGTGGACCGGACAACCCGAACAAATTGGAGGGTTTGCCTACTCCTGAGATTGAATTCAGCGAAGACCTCCAGCCAGTAATTGACCTGCTGCAAATGCTGGCCTCGATGTCAACCGGCAACTATGCCGAAGTCCTGAAAAAAGGGCTTCAGATAGCCATGAGTAATGCCGGAGAGATCTGGGAATATAAGTTTGAAGCAACCAAGGAGATTCCCTTGGTACGCTTCCCACCAGAAGACAACCTGTATAATGCCCCCCAATGTCCGTTACGACTCGAAGCCGGACTTGCGTTGGGAGTTTATTTTAATGCGGCGCTGAAAGTCACTACAGATCCAACACAACTTTTGCCGACCGCAGGTGGATTTATCCAGTTCAAAGGAGGCCTCGAAGTCATGTGTCTGACAGTCGGCGGGGCGACGGTTTATGCTATTGGAGCAGTAGAGTTGAAGGTAGCCTGCGACACCAAAGTAGGGCCTAACCTGACGATGAAGTTTGGCTTTGGAGCATCGCTGTCGGTGGGATTGCCGGTAATCGGCAATGTCAGCGTGACCTTTATGGTAGGCTGTGAGATCTATGCATCGGCCGAGGAAATATCCGTGACCGCCTTCATGATGTTCAAAGGCCACGCAAGTCTGATCGGTGGATTGGTCAGTGTGACGATCTACATTGAGGCCAGCGGCACAGTGACCAGGTCAAACGATAAAACTGATTGTACTGCGTCCGTCACCTTTGGATTGGATATCAGTATCTGCTTCATCATCAACATTAGTTTTGAAGAAACCTGGCAGGAAGGCCGTCAAATCGCCTGATTTTTTCCCTTTAATCTTTTCGACATGGAACCAAGAAGAATTCTAACCCTAATGACCTTCCCTCAGCGACTGGTGGGAAATGTGCTGACTGTCAATATTGTCGTCGTCCCTAGAAACAATGATCCTTTTGCCAACTGGCCGACGGGACTTTCGCTTCCCGATCCCACGCAAGTTCCCGGATTTGCAGAGTTGCAGCCCAAGTTCAAACTGGCCATTGTAAAGGGGACAGACGATTTTCCTCTGAGTAATGCTGCTGCGGCGAGTAGGCAACCCGTTCTCCAAGATGTGACGGAAGTGCCTGCCGCGAATAAAGCAGCTATACTGACGCAAATTGCGGCACAGTTTACCATCACTGATACCACCGATGAACTTCCCGCTCCAGTACCTTTGGCAGAAGCTGGTAAAAGAGGGATCAAACAATACCTGTCGCTTTCATACCGTAGGAGCTTCAATTTCACGCAGCCACGCCATCCCAATTCTGTAACGGATGATTCCTATCAGTGCGCAGTCAGGGACAAAGTCGAGTTGATCCAGGACTACAAACCAAAAAATAACGTCAGCTGGGGAAAGGTTTTTGCAAACATCCTCCGACAGCCTCTACTGGCCAAGGCCTGTGGAATGATCTATGAAGTTCAGTTGGAAGTCGAACCGGATTGGTTTGAAAATGGCGGATACCTCTATGCCGAAATCGTCGATGCCGAATACGAAGACGCGCAAACGGCTTTACTTGAAAAGGCAGACGGCCCTCTGATCAAGCGCTATGCTGCGAAAATCCCTGAGCTAGTCATAGGAGAGGACAGACCGGTTTTTGCTCCGGTGTTGTTTCCTGTCTTGCATCAAAAGTCCGGTGAACTGACCGAACCAATTCCTGCCGGTCCCTGGGATGAATTGTTTTTGGAAGCCCATCTTTATAGTGACGGCTTTGCCAAGATTGTACATGCCAATCAGGCGGAAAGTGGAAATTTACTTCAGGAGGCGCCAGACGGACTTCCTCCGCAATCGGATTCGGGTATTCGGCTGGGTTGGGACGATGAGCAGATTCTGGCTTGGTATTTAAGGCAAATTCTGGAGAACCCCGGCGATGCTCCGGGTTCCAACAAACGCCTCGATGCGGCACTTGGTGTGATGGGATATCACATTGATGTAAAGGAAGCAATAGCAGGAGCGAATTGGGAAAGTCTCAATGTTATTCAAGTTAACGCTTCTCAGGACGGTCTGGTGAGTACATTTTCCAATCAGACCACCGAGCTTCCCTATCAGGTGTACCCGACCAAGATCGCAGGACCGAAAAGTGACGGCTATTGGCTGCCGATGTACTATGCCTATTGGATCGGGAAAAGCCTTGCGACCGAGGACAAGGATGCAATGGAGATCTATCGGACCAATCAGCCTAACGGGAAAGTTCAGGCTGGGCCTGAATCCGGACAAGTAGATCCAAATAATGCTTTGACTCCCGGCGCCATTCAGACACTGTTGAGGTATGGAAATACCTATCGATTCCGAATCCGCCTATCCGATATATCGGGTGGCGGGCCGGCATTGGGAGATGAACCACTGAATCCCGCACCGAGTCCGGACACTTCTGTTTCCTTCAAGCGTTACGTCAATCCAGGAATGCTCCGGATCGAAAAACCCCTTAATTTGAGAGAGCACCGAGTGAATTTTTTTAACTCCGTTGATACGCAGGACACAGAATTCAGCGACAACATTGTCATCCAGATCGAAAGGCCGCTGCTTGAATACCCTGCCGTGGTATTTACGGATAAATATCAGCAAATCGGTCAGGATCCGATAGCGATGTTGAAGGCTTTGGCCTTCACTGATACCGGCCTAAAACCCGCGCTTCCGGATCCGGATGTCCATCAGATCAAGATCATCGTGGAGGTGAAATCGCTCAGGATGGATACCCAACTCAGCCGCTCGGGTAGGGATAGCTATATCCCGCTGTATTCCCGAAACTGGGATTTCCCGGAAGCTTTCGATGGGAAAATAGAGCTCCCGATCAACTTTCTGGATGTCCCGGTTCTCAACTTGGGAGAACCTGCTGATCCATTTCTATCTAAGAAGCTGGAGTTTGATCAGCTTTCAGAAACTGCACTGGTTCTTCCTACCGGGCGTCAGGTGAGGGTTTCCTTGAGAGCAGTGGCTTCTTCGGTGGAGCCCGAGGAAATTTATTTTGGCATCATTGATACCGACGAGGACAAAGACAGTCGATTTGGAAAGGTTCAGCAGTTGATGTTTTACAAGGAAAGCCAGAATGAGGAGGCCTTGCTTTTGCCATACAAAAACATTCCTGAACTCCAGGCGCTTTACCTGAAACCGGATCCGATACCCACGACCAAGCAAATCAGTTTTGGAGCGAGACTTCGAAGGAGGTCAGAAAATGACCAGCCCGATGTCGTCAAGCGTCTTGCTGATTCTCTGGGGCTGGCATCCAAAGGATTGACCCTGATGGCCAAAAAAGGGGAGCGGGTAGCCTTTGGTTGTAGCTCCCGAATACGCCACAGTCTGGCGCCGGATGGGAGCAGTATCACCTTTGCTACCAAGGCAGACCTTTATTATCACTGGGTGACTTGCCTCAGCTACCAGCTCAACCGCGATTGGAGCTGGGACGGCCATGAGGATGTAGCTTTTGTCATCCAACGAAAACACCGATTCAGAAGAGAACCCAAGAAAGAAGTCCGCGTCAATAATTATTTGGACGACATTGAGATCAAGCATACCGTCTCCTTTGAAGCATTGCAGCAAGACAACTTTGACGCGGTCAATCGGGACTACACGCGCATCATCTTCATCGATGCGCTCGAGCCCAAAAATGAGCGGAAGCGGCCCGGTTCTTCGGAATTAAGGTATCCTGATGAGCTTTGGGCAGAATATACCCTGGTACCCAAGCTGAAAAAAGGGCACGCGGACCCCGGCACTACGACGACGGAATTGCTGAAACTGCCCACTGTATTGAATCCTTCCCAGACTCCGAAAATCGTCAGCGTCGGCTTGGCTTTTTCGCCCTACGACCGGACGGACGATTACAGTAGCTCGGAGGCGAGGAAGCGGTTTCTTTGGGTTGAATTTGAGGAACCTATCCAAAACCCGGACGACACCTATTTCTGCAGAATGCTGGCCAACGCACCGGATCAGCTGATTTCCAACAATGATTTTGATCTGTTCGAAATACCCGAAGAGTCCTCGCTCAGCCTCGATCCGGAGGTGATCAGGAGGATAATTCCCGACCAGAGTGACGATAAGTCGGGGATAGATGCGATGCAGATGATGGTCAAATCCACGGATAGTGATGTCCACTATTTGCTTCCGGTACCTCCCGGCATGCATCCTGAAAGTGCGGAAATGTTCGGCTTTTTCACTTACGAATTCAGAGTGGGGCATGCGCACTTTATCGACCGTGAAGCAGAAGATGATGAACTGGGTGGACAGATCTTTGATACAATTCCAGATTTCGAACCGATTGGAGGAGTGCCCAAAGGAAACCTTTGGTCAACTGCCCAAGGAAGATTTGGCAGGGAGCAACGGGTCACCGGGATGCAGCATCCGGTACCAACCTTGCTCTGCTCACTCAACCGAAACGAAAACCATATGTATGTCTCTGCTCCCTATGCCAAGGCGGTTTTCAGGGGAAAAAATGTGACGTCCAAGCCACCGCGCACCAGCCTATGGACCTTGCTGTACGCGCAGGTGCATCAGGCCGATGGACTGGATTTTCGAAATATCCTACTCGGTGAGCGAAAGATGCGTATCGATGTGCAAGTGAATACGGACCCGAAAAAGCTGAAATTGATCAATGCATTGACCGAACAGACCTATTTTCAACCTGTGCTTCCGGATTACAAAAAGGGAATATTCAAAGTGGCTCCCCAGCTCGAAACCACGACGCTTCTGGCCTATCTGAAGGAATCACATTCCGTTGGAACAGCGGTGTTTACGTCGCAGGAAATCGCTGATCTCCTGACCGACTTGGGGCTGCCCGAGGATAGTCCGCTCAGCGTGTTGGTCGTCGAGGTATTTGGGAATATCACGAATATCAGTGAGCACTTTAATGTATTCAGAGCCCGCAATCCGAACGACCAAACTGCTCAGGCTTATCAAGAGGGGCAAAGAATGATGCATGCTGCCGCCGCAGCTTCTGCGACAGTACCTCCGGAGCAAGCGGTTTTGGGCGGCAATCTGGGGAATTTTAGGATTGTCAGGACCTCACCGTTGACTAAGGTTCCTTTTGTTTGTTGCCCTACCTGTGAGTAAGTTGCTGACCCCCTATGCAAAAAGCCCAACCGACAGGTTGGGCTTTTCTGTACCTGTGGGATGTGCTATTTAGTCTGGAAAGACTTGAAATGTTTAGGTTGATTGAACTTTGAAAGTAAACCTTCTGGGATAAAGTTGTAGTCGAATGAAAAAATATGGATTTCCCGAAGAAATCTTAAATGAATATCGTTTTAGTTTGATGATTTGTATATATTGAAAATCAACAATTTAAATTTTGTTATGAAGAAAATTTCTTTGCTTTTTGCAGCTCTCAGTATGCTGATTTTTTCCTGCCAAGAGGAAGCAGAACCCGAGACGATCTTTGGTAGGTATGTCGTTGAATCTATTCTTGCCGATCAGGCCATTGATATCTCAGGAGATGGGATTACCTCTGAGGATCTCTTGGCGGAGTTTGGTTCGATGAGGATTTGGCCGAACAGTATCTTTGTCTCGGTGTATAGTATCCAAGAGTTCAATGTGGGCTATCCCCAGGTAGTTTTTACGATCCCATTCCAGGCAGAAGAAGATCCCAATTTTGGATTTGGACATGGTAGTTTCGGGAGGAGGGCCGACATTGCTGCAGATGGATCGATCTCTTTGGGCTGGTCTTTGGCTCCAGATTTTGACGAGCCTACTCGCTTGCACCAGACGATTACCGTAGAAGAGCTTGGCGTTTTGACTAGCGGAGAGCCTGTGCTTGAACTCGTGTTGAGCCAGACCTTTTTCGACCAAGCCCAAAAAAAGTGGGTTGATACCAAAATCACCTATTCTCTAAGAAGGGAAGAGTTTTAGAAGGATGAATTTTATTGAAAGAGGCTGTCTCAAATTGAAGTTCAACAATTGAAGACAGCCTCTTTGTTGTTTTATCGATCAGCTCTTCTTGGCTGGGAACTTTCCTTTTTTCTTCCCTGCGTCGGGCTGGGATTCGATGATTTCCAGCGTTTCTTTGTAGCTGAGTTGCTCAGCTTCTTTGCCCTTGGGGATCTTAAAGTTGTTTTTGCCAAACTTGATATAAGGGCCCCAACGACCGTTGAGGAGTTGGATTTCGGGATTTTCCTCAAAGGTTTTAATATGCTTTTTGGCATCCGCTTCGCGCTTGTTTTGGATCAAGGTGATAGCTTCTTCCTCGGTGATGGACATCGGGTCCTGAGTTTTGTCCAATGAGAAGAACGCACTGTCGTGACGGATATACGGACCAAACCGACCAATAGCGGCAGTCATCTTTTTGTCCTCAAAGAACCCGACTTCACGGGGAAGCTTAAAGAGTTCTAAGGCATCCTCCATACTGACGTTTTCGATGAACTGGCCTTTCTTAAGGCTTGCAAATTGCTTGTCCTCGTCCTCGGTTTCACCGATCTGCACGAGTGGGCCGAATCTACCGAGTCTCGCATAGACGTTTTTGCCGGAAACTGGATGGGGTCCAATCAGTCGGCTCGAATTGACATCCTGACGGGATACCTGCTCGGTTTCTTCCACGCTCTTGTGAAAGTCGCCATAGAAGCCGTCGATCATGTCCTGCCATACCTGCCCGCCTGCGGCGATGTCATCAAATTCCTTTTCGACTCTCGCCGTAAAGTGGAAGTCGATTACATTGGGAAAGTGCTCTACCAGGAAGTCGTTGACGACCATGGCGGTATTGGTTGGGAAAAGCTTGTTCTTCTCAGCTCCAGTATTTTCAGTCTTGTTCGCGTCGGTGAATTTTCCTTCAGTGATCTTCATCTCGACGTAATTTCTCGGGGTACCGTCTCTGGCCTCTTTGACCACATAGTCCCGCTTTTGAATAGTCGAGATCGTAGGAGCATAGGTAGATGGTCGCCCGATGCCGAGTTCCTCTAGCTTTTTCACCAAAGACGCTTCCGTATATCTCGGTGCTGGTCGGCTGAACGTTTCCCGGCCTTTCATTTCCTGGAGATTCAATTCCTGCCCGATGGTGATCGGAGGGAGGAGCGATTTGTTGCCTTCTTCGTCCTCTTCCGGCTCGTCGTCGGTGTCTTCGAGATAGACTTTCAAAAAACCGTCGAATTTGATCACTTCTCCGGTTGCTACCAAGTTGAGGGTAGAGTCGGAAATGGCGATTGTGATGACGGTTTTTTCGAGTTCGGCATCTGACATCTGCGAGGCGATGGCACGCTTCCAGATCAGTTCGTAAAGTCGCTGCTCATTGCGGTCTCCGGAAGCTTGGGTCTGCGAAAACTCCGTGGGGCGAATGGCTTCGTGAGCTTCCTGCGCGCCTGCGTTTTTGGTGGTGAATTGTCTTGCCTTATGGTATTGAGCACCGAAGGAATCTTCGATAGCGCTTTTGGCAGCACTCTGAGCGTCTTGAGAGAGGTTGGTACTGTCGGTACGCATGTAGGTGATCTTACCGGCTTCGTACAGTTTCTGGGCGACAGACATTGTCTGTGCGACGGAGAAGTAAAGCTTCCGCGAGGCTTCTTGCTGAAGCGTTGAAGTAGTAAAAGGAGCAGCAGGAGTCTTTTTAGTGGGCTTTTTCTCCAGATTAGCGACTGAGAAATCTGCCGCCAAACACTTTTTGAGGAAGTCCTCGGCTTCTGCCTTGGTTTCAAATTTCTTGGGAAGTTCGGCTTGGAAGGTTTTTCCTTCCACTTCAAAAATCGCAGTGATTCTAAACGACGATTTGGCTTTGTGTGCGTCAATTTCGCGTTCTCTTTCCACGATCAGCCGTACCGCCACAGACTGTACGCGCCCTGCAGAGAGGCCAGTTTTGATTTTTTTCCAGAGAATTGGAGAAAGCTCAAATCCTACCAGTCGATCCAAGATCCTTCGTGCCTGCTGGGCATTGACCAGATCATAGTCGATTCCCCGCGGATTTTCGATGGCTTTGGTAATGGCGTTTTTGGTGATTTCCCTGAAAACGATTCGCTTGGTATGCTTCTCATCTAGTTTCAAAACCTCCTTTAAATGCCAGGAAATAGCCTCTCCTTCGCGGTCATCGTCACTCGCGAGGTAAACCGTCTCGGCTTCCTTGGCAAATGCCTTGAGGTTTTTGATCACTTCTTTCTTATCAGCAGTGACCTCGTAAGTCGGATGGAAGCGGTTGTTGATGTCTATTGCTTTATCGCCCTTGGGAAGATCCCGCACGTGACCGTAGCTGGAGACTACCTTAAAATCCTTGCCCAAGTAGCCCTCAATGGTCTTTGCCTTGGCTGGGGATTCGACGATTACTAGATTTTTTGACATAGAGAAAATTGGAAGCAGCCGTCTGTCCGGCCATTTATGAAAAGCTAAAAATAGAGGGCCTACTCTTCTCGTGCAACTATTAAAAAATTGAGACATTTGGATTTGGATGGATTTTTGAGGTTTATCGGGCTGGATATCTGGCAAAAACGTTTTCGCAATGAAATATTTAATACTCTTGAGGCATGGTGAGGCAGGCTTTTCGGACAGCGTTGATTTTCAGCGGCAATTGACCCCGAATGGCAAAGAAAGCCTACATAGACTGGGCGAAATCCTCCGATCCGGTGGAATGAAAGTCGATTTTATGCATTGCTCAGCGGCGACAAGAACTAGGGAGACGGCCGAAATCATTATGAAATATGTTTCGGTAGAGTCACTAGAATACACTCGAGATATCTATGAGGGCAACTTGGAATCTTTGATGAACTTGCTGGAGAATACGCCAAAAGAAGCGGAATCCTGCCTCCTGATCGGCCACAATCCGACGATTAGCTTGCTGCTATCTCACCTTACAAATGAGGGATATGTCGGTTTGAAGCCGGGAATGATGGGAATCGTCGAGCTGGAAATCAGCGACTGGCCAATGATTGGGCTGGGTACGGGGATATTAAAGGAGGTATTGCAGTGATCGGTCTCAGTGTTCAGTCGCAGTTAGCTCAGACCCGGCGTCATTGGTAGGGTTGCAGTAGGGATAAAATTTGATAGAAAGTCAAAAACCCTGAAGCAATCTGTTAAAATGGAGAGCTAATTCCCACGAAACTTATTAGTTGCTTCGAAAAGATCGCTTCGCTCTTATCTCACTCGCGATGACGGCGTTTTGGGCACTGACCTCCGAGACTGATCCCTCAATTACCTCACCTCCTCGATATCCTTTTCGCTGTATTTGGGCGCTCCGCCTTTTTGTGTAGCGACAAATGCACCAAGTTTGCAGGCGAAGTCTAAGATTTCCTCGGGTGATTTTTCTTTTAGATAGCTTTTGACAAAGCCGCTTAAAAACGCATCTCCTGCACCGATCGAATCCTGCACCTTCACCACATACCCAGGATGCTCGAACATTTTTCCTTTTTGATAGATCAAGGCACCCTTCGATCCACGCGTCACGCAGATGATTTCCATAGGAAAATGTTGATCCAGGTGAACGCAGAGTCCTTCAATCGTAGCTTCGGTTTGGAAGTAGTCTGCAAAAATTTCGAGTTCATCCTCATTGATCTTCAGGACATCCGCAAAGCCCAGCAAAGTCTCTATCACCTCAAAATCATAATACGGAGGACGAAGGTTGGCGTCAAATACCCGCATTGTGGGGTGCTGGAGCAACTTGATCAGCGTGGTGAGACTTTGAGGATTTCGTACACCGAGTGTTCCGAAAACGAAGGCGTCGGCTTCCTCGACGGCCTTATCCATCGCCTCGTTCCAGGTGATGAAATCCCAGGCGACGGGCGAGACAATGGTGTATTTAATGTTTTCGGGATCCGCATTATTTACCAAAACTCTCGAGGTTTCATGCGTTTCTTTAACCTGTATTAGATCTAGAGGAAGACCAAATCCTCGGAGAAACTCAAGCAGTTTCTCTCCGTCTTTGTCCTGGCCCACAGCTGAAATCAAACGGGAGTTCAAGCCCAGCTGATGCAGGTTGAGGGCGACATTCATGGGGGCACCACCTGCTACAGGACCTGCGGGCAAGCAGTCCCAAAGCATTTCTCCGAATATTACGACGTGATCACGCATAGCTTTTATGTAAGTCTTTTTGAATTTCCTCCAAAGATCTTCCTTTTGTTTCCGGCATCTTAAATATCACCCACAGCAGCTGCCCGACCATCATGGCACAGAAAAATGCGAAGATGTAGCCTGGCCCAAAACTGTTGGCGAAGAATGGAAAGACGTTGGCGATGACTGCCGCCAAAATCCAATGGGTAAAGGAACCCAGGGACTGTCCGTAAGCGCGGAGTTCGTTGGGAAACATCTCGGAGATGAAAACCCAGATTACTGCTCCCTGTCCGATCGCATGCGAAGCGATGAATCCGAAAACAAAAATCGGTAGCCAAAAGGCGGGAATCCCAGGGCCGAGGAAGTTGTAAGCCATAAGGGCCAAAGAGATAATATAGCCGCAAG
Organism: Algoriphagus jejuensis; assembly: GCF_039523455.1. Taxonomy (NCBI): domain Bacteria; kingdom Pseudomonadati; phylum Bacteroidota; class Cytophagia; order Cytophagales; family Cyclobacteriaceae; genus Algoriphagus; species Algoriphagus jejuensis. Next base: position 24,475 of record NZ_BAAAFI010000034.1, read on the forward strand.
AGCCAATATACATCAGGATTTTTCTCCCCAGTCGATCAATCAGATATAGTCCAAAGAAGGTTGCAAACAAGTTGATCAAGCCAATACCGATGGTGGAGATCAACGCATTCTCAGTGGATATTCCCGCCATTTCGAAGATTCGCGGCGCAAAGTAGATGATCGCATTGATTCCGGATACTTGGTTGAAAAATGCAAACATCACCGCGAGCATGGTGCTCGAAAAGAATCGTGGAGTAAACAAAGCCCCAAATCCCGGTTTTTGTTTGATCGACTTTTCCTCTTCGATGGCCAGACGAATGGCCTCATCCACTCCATCAGGATCAGTTCGGGTCAGGATCTCCCTAGCTTTTACTTGGTCGTTAAATTTACTGATTAACCATCGTGGACTTTCTGGAATTCTGAAAATCATAATGCTATAAATCAACGCCGGGATCCCCTCAACCCCGAGCATCCATCTCCAATCCTCAGCAATTCCTGCAGTGCCGATCAGGTAGTTGGAGAGGTAGGCCATCACGATCCCGAAGACGATGTTGAACTGATAAAGTGCGACTAAAAGCCCACGGTTTTTGGCCGGAGCGATCTCTGAGATATACATGGGTGCGACCACCGAGGAGGCTCCGACTCCCAGTCCTCCCAAAAATCTAAACATCGTAAACGAATTGAAATCCCAAGCCATGCCCGAACCGACCGCAGAAACAAGGTAAAATACGCCGATCCAGAGCAAGCTTTTCTTTCTTCCCCATTTGTCTGCGGGGATACCGCCAAATAGCGCTCCGATTACCGTACCATATAATGCTGAGGCGATTGCCAGTCCGTGCATCCAGTCGCTAAGTTGCCATGCCTGCTGTATGTCTCGCTCTGCGCCTGAGATGACGGCGGTATCAAAGCCAAATAAAAAGCCGCCCAAAGCGGCTGTAATGGAAACGAAAAAGGCGTACCTATTGGAGGACATAGAGGGATTTGGGTTGATTGAGCTACTAAACTAAGGAGAAGGAGCACAATTCAAAACCCCGCTAGGCTTAATTTTCTTATATTCGCGGACACAAAAAAGGATGCCTCACCCGCTTTTATTCCCATATAGTTTTTACAAACTGGAAAATATAGACCCAACTCATGACTACCCAGACTGAGATCTACAAACCCAAAAACCACATCCGAATCGTAACTGCTGCATCCCTGTTTGACGGACACGATGCGGCGATCAACATCATGCGCAGGATCATCCAGTCCACCGGCTGCGAAGTGATCCACCTCGGTCACAACCGTTCGGTGCAGGAGATAGTAGACTGCGCCATTCAGGAGGATGTACAGGCGATTGCTATCACTTCTTACCAGGGGGGGCATGTGGAGTTTTTCAAGTATATGCATGAGTTACTTCGGGAAAAAGGTGCCGGCCACATCAAGATCTTCGGCGGCGGAGGCGGAACGATTCTTCCAGCGGAAATCAAGGAATTGCAAGACTATGGAATCACCCGAATCTATGCCCCGGACGATGGACGCTCGATGGGCCTTCAGGGTATGATCAATGACTTGGTTCAGCAATGCGACTTCGCGATCGGAGATGAATTGCCGGAGGGATTTTCGTTGACAAAAGAAAACAAAGCGTATGTCGCCAGGGCCATTTCTGCTTTTGAAAACTTCCCGGAAAACTCACAATCACTTTTAGAGACGGTTAGAAAAGACAGTAAAGCTGCGACTACTCCTGTATTGGGAATCACCGGGACGGGAGGAGCAGGGAAATCTTCCCTCGTAGATGAATTGGTGAGAAGGTTTGTCCTTGATTTTCAGGATAAAACACTGGCCATCATATCAGTAGATCCATCCAAGAGAAAAACAGGTGGGGCGCTTTTGGGGGACAGAATTCGTATGAATTCCATCCATCACCCTAGCGTGTACATGCGCTCTTTAGCTACTCGCCAGTCCAATCTGGCGCTTTCCAAATACGTCCAAGATGCTGTCGACACGGTCAAAGCTGCCGGGTTTGACATGATCATCCTGGAGACTTCCGGCATCGGTCAGTCCGACACAGAGATCATCGAACACTCTGATCTTTCGCTGTATGTGATGACGCCGGAGTACGGTGCCGCTTCTCAGTTGGAAAAGATCGACATGCTGGATTTCGCGGACATTATCGCGCTCAATAAGTTTGACAAGAGGGGAGCTCTGGATGCAATCCGGGATGTGAAAAAGCAGTTTAAGCGAAATCACAATCTATGGGACATCGAAGATGGGAAAATTCCGGTATTTGGGACCATCGCTTCACAGTTCAATGACCCGGGGATGAACCAGCTTTACCGGGCGGTGATTGGAAAAGTGAGTGAAAAATTCGAGGGTTGGGAGAGCAGCTTTGAGCTCACAGCCGGAACTTCCGAAAAGATCTACATTATCCCGCCGGCACGTACCCGCTACCTGAGCGAAATCACCGAGAACAACAGGAGTTACGACAAATGGGTGGAAGAGCAAAAAGAAATCGCCCAGCAGCTCTACAGTATCAATAAATCCATCGAGACGATCAAGACGACCAAGGTCGCGGATAGGGATCGTTTGGTGAAGGAACTGCAGGAAGTTTATGGTCAAGTGGAACTGAGCTTGGACCCGAAAAACAAGAAATGGCTAGAGGAATGGCCGGTTGAAGCTGCCAAATACAGCGAAGACTTTTACGTGTTCAAAGTCCGCGACAAGGAAATCAAGATCAAGACGTACTCGTCCTCTCTTTCAGGGTCTCGAATTTCAAAAGTTGCCCTACCCAAGTATGAAGCCTGGGGCGAGTTGCTGAAGTGGGGCCTGCGGGAAAACCTGCCGGGTAAGTTTCCCTACACCGCTGGAGTTTTTCCTTTTAAACGAGAAGGAGAAGACCCAACCCGGATGTTTGCAGGTGAGGGTGGCCCCGAGCGTACCAACAAGCGTTTTCACTATGTATCAGCTGGAATGCCCGCAAAGCGGCTTTCTACCGCTTTTGATTCGGTGACGCTGTACGGGGAAGATCCGGACTATCGACCGGATATCTATGGCAAGATCGGAAACTCGGGCGTAAACGTTTGTTGTCTCGATGATGCCAAAAAGCTCTATTCGGGCTTCAATCTCGTCGACCCGATGACTTCCGTTTCGATGACCATTAATGGCCCTGCGGCTACGATGACGGCATTTTTCATGAATGCAGCTATCGATCAGCAATGTGAAGTCTATGTCAAAGCCAATGGGTTGGGAGATGAAGTGCAGGAGAAGATTGATGCGATCTATAAAAAGAAAGGGCTAAAACGACCTGTTTATAATGGTCTCGTACCCGAGGGAAACGATGGCTTGGGGTTGATGCTTTTGGGTGTGACTGGTGATCAGGTTTTACCAAAAGAGGTCTACGAAAAGATCAAAGCAGACACAGTGGCGAAAGTCAGAGGAACCGTGCAAGCGGATATTCTAAAAGAAGATCAGGCGCAAAATACCTGTATTTTCTCCACCGAGTTTTCTCTCAGATTGATGGGGGATGTACAGCAGTACTTTATCGAACAGAATGTTCGAAACTTTTATTCCGTTTCTATCTCAGGATATCACATTGCCGAGGCCGGAGCCAACCCGATCACGCAATTGGCGCTGACACTTTCCAACGGATTTACCTACGTGGAATACTACGTGTCCCGCGGAATGAACGTCAATGACTTTGCCCCGAATCTTTCCTTCTTTTTCTCCAATGGAATCGATCCTGAATATGCGGTCATCGGGAGAGTCGCAAGACGTATATGGGCCAAAGCCATGAAACTGAAGTATGGCGCCAACGAGCGCTCTCAGATGCTGAAATACCATATCCAGACTTCCGGTCGCTCGCTTCACGCGCAGGAGATCGACTTCAACGACATCCGTACTACCCTTCAAGCGCTTTATGCGATCTACGACAACTGCAACTCGCTGCACACCAATGCTTACGACGAAGCGATCACCACTCCGACTGAAGCATCGGTGCGACGAGCGATGGCTATCCAGTTGATTATCAATAAAGAATTGGGACTATCCAAAAATGAAAATCCCCTGCAAGGGGCATTCATCATTGAGGAGTTGACTGACTTGGTCGAGGAAGCCGTTTATGTCGAGTTTGACCGGATTACCGAAAGAGGTGGAGTATTAGGAGCAATGGAGACCATGTATCAGCGGGGCAAAATCCAGGAGGAAAGCCTTCACTATGAAATGCTCAAGCACACCGGAGAGTTTCCGATCATTGGGGTCAACACCTTCCTGTCCGCCGAGGGCTCCCCAACCGTGACCCCCGGTGAAGTCATCCGCGCCACCTCTGACGAAAAGGAAGCCCAAATTCAAACCCTGAGGAACTTACATAAGACCTACGAAGGTTTGGAGCATAAGCTCTTGACGGAATTGCAAGTTGCCGCCGTGAAAAACGAAAACGTCTTCACCAAACTCATGGAGGCGTCCAAGTACTGTTCTTTGGGACAGATCACCAACGCGCTGTATGAGGTAGGAGGGCAGTATCGCAGAAACATGTAAAAGGGTCAGAGGACCGGAGACGGAAGTAAGCTACTTGCAGACGCCCATAAAATCAAAAATCATATACCATAAATAAAAATGGCAAATAAGAGAAATGTAACCGTCCAGATGAAAGCGGACCTAGAATACGAAGCCCGCAATCCTCAGGGGAACCTGGTCAAAATCGACATGTACGATCCCGAGCACAAGCACGCACAATCTCCGATGGATATGCTGCTTTCTGCGTTGGGAAGCTGCGCTTCTGTAGATGCGGTGCTGATGATGAAGAAGAAGAGAAGAGAAATTGTCGATTTTACAGTCCGTGCAGAAGGGGTCAGAAATGATGGCGTACCGGCATTTTTCACTGACATCGAGTTGACCTTTGTGCTGGTCTCCCCCGATGCTACTGAAGAGGAGTTTGCCAAAGTAGTGGCGCTGTCTGTGGACAAGTACTGCTCTGTGGCTTCCTCGTTGAAGTCCAATATCATCTACAAGTCTGAAGTCAAAAGACCGGAATGAGAGTCGTTAAAGAATTGACCCAAGAGGAAGTGCGGATCAGCATTTTTTCCTGGAACAATAAATACATCCTTAAGTTTGAGCTCGGCCCGATGGAGCAGACTTTTAAGCTCAGTGAGATGGATGTGCTGGAGGAGTCGGATTTGGACTCATTTATGGAAGGAGACTTTTTTGAAAAAGTAAAGTTGAGATTTGACGAAATGGGCAAAACTTTTCGTTCACAGCTGGAAAATCTCTAATTTCCTGAAATTGATTTGAATGATGCGGTTGTTCAGATTTTCACTCTTCTTCCTTTTTGTTGCGATATTTATTCTGGCGTGTGATTCCTCGAAGGAGCGGAAACCGGAACCAAATTTCGAGAAAATACGGACGTTGATCCAGGAGATGGAGTATCAGGGTGGCGTAATGGCCAGTGCTTTGGATACTGTCGCCCACTATTTTGCCAAAATTCTGGTAAATAGAGACTCCTTATTGAAGGCAGCACCTCCTAGTCCCTATCGTTTTTCCGAAGGCTTTTCCACCAATCTGCCGGGGCAGGACTCTTCACTCAGTTCCGTTATTATTCTCAATTCAACTCCCGACCGAAAAAAGGCTGAGGAGGAGGTCTTGATGACCAATATGTTGGACAAGGTCTTTGCGGCCTTTATTAAAGAAAACCCCCGCGCGGCTCAGATTTATTTGAATTCTGCAATGCAGGTAAGTCGGGTCTATCCTGCCTATGATGTCAAAAATATCGTTGATCCGGATATCGTCGTGACTGATTTCAATTTTTATTACGAAGCAGATTTGGCGCACAACCCCACCAAAGGTTTGGTCTGGATACAGGAGGCCTATGTGGATCCTGCCGGCAAGGGTTGGATACTCTCGCTTTTGCACCCGATATACGTCGATGACGTTCTCTTTGCCGTATTGGGTGTGGACTATACCGTGAGTGAATTAATCCAGCGCTATCTGGACTCACTTGAAGGTGAGTTTATCCTGGTCAACGCCAAGGGCGATATCGTGGCGGGCAAAGCAGAGGCGATAGAGTCGCTGAGTATGCCCCCGCTTAAAAATCACGTCTATAGTGAAACCATTCATTCTGATTACTTCAGAATTTCAGATTTCAATCTCTTCAACAGCAAAAGCCAGGAGGTTAGAGATATGGCAACCCGGTTTCTTTTGGAGAAAAAGAATGAATTCAGCTTTGACGAAGAAGCGAATTTATCAAACGCCATTTGCCTTCGCTTCAATGCCGTGGATTGGTTTCTAATCGAAGTTTTCCCCAACTACTAATGGCTAGGAAACCCGTAAATCGCCTGAATTTTTGGCTGACATCGGTCATCGGGAGTCTTTTGGTAGTGTTGGTTTTGGCTTTGGGTTTCAGTTTTTTTAACGCGATCTATTTTTCGCAGCTAGACTCCCGCAAGGAATTTTTGATCAGACAAACCGAGCTTGCCGCTCGTGGGCTGGAGGTCGATTTGAGCCGTTTCAAGGATGAATCAAAGAATTTGGTGTCTTTCCTTGAAGACCCAGACTTGGATGAAGAAGATTATCAAGATGAGTTTACCGTGATTGTCAGACGGGCTTTTACCAGTTTTCCAGGTATGCTGGAGTCTGTCTTGGTGGATATGAGGGATTCGACGATAGCGTTTGAGATGACCGACAAAAACGATTTTATCCGAAAAAAATCCACGAAACCCTTTCCTGATAGGGTGGGAAATTCTCAGCTTTTGGCCTCTGGAGACTTGGGATATAGAATCCTGTACACCTTAGACCTTCCCGGGTATGGTAAGGAGTACGCGACTAATTTTTACCTAGATCCCGGGGGAGAGAAATTTCTACTATATGAGTCTGAGCTTGTACCTATTGGACTACGAAACAAAAACGCCGGAATCCAGCTCGATCCGGATGATTTGAGTATAATCAAGTCTGATATAGCGCTGGGCTTGAAAGGGTTTTATGAAATTAATTGGAAGGAAGGGGAAAAGAGCTACTCGGGTATCCTTGCTCAGTATCCCTTTTCCTACGCCAACTCCGATGCGCCGGCATCGTTGATTTTTTTTGTGCCTTTGGAGGGACTGACTTCTGGGATTTACAGCACCTACTTTTTTCTCTTTCTTGGGGTGGCTGTACTGCTTATCGGTACGGTTGGGTTCTTTATTATTTCTCTGAAGGGAAATATCGAGTCGATCAAAGTACAGGAGGAAAATCTACAGGAGATATCGCGCCTGTTTGACCAGCAAAATCTGCTATTGCAGGAAATGAGAGGCTTTGTGTTTTTTCATGACTACAAGGGTGAAATTACCAAAGTTTCAGACGAAGTTGAGGCAGTTTTGGGTCATTCGAAGCAAGACTTTTTAGATGCTTTTAGAGTCGATTCGACCCATCCCGAGGCAAATTTGGTCAAAGATGAGACCCTCAAGGCACTGATGGAAGGGAGACACCTTGTGGAGCTGGAGTATGATTTCGTCAAGCCAAATGGAGAACAAATCAGAGTCAAGGTGTTTGAAAAGATTCTCTTCGATGAGCAGGGAAGGATCGCTGGTGGCATGGGGATCGGTACGGACATCACGGCGCAGTTTCTTGCCCGTCAGGAACTCGTCCTAAGTGAAAACCGACTAAGAACACTAATCAATAACATTCCGGATACGATTTTCATCTATGACAATCAGGGCGTAGTGTTGGATTTTCACGTGCAGGACAAGAGAAATTTACTTGAATCTGCCAAGTATACCTTGGGCAAATCGCTCCAGGAGTTTGTGCCCCACGGTCAGGCAGATGACATCGTGCGGGTTTTCAACCGAGCAAAATCCACCAACAGCATTCAAACCATTGACGTGGTTTGGCATACTGAAAAAGGGGACAAGCACTATGAGATGCGGTTCTTTCCCTTGGATGAAACTCAGATTATGTCCATCTCTAAGGACATCACCGGGCAGAAAATTTGGGAAAAAGGACTCGTCGAAGCTATGAACGCAGCGGATCTGGCCAGTCGCGCCAAGTCGGATTTCTTGGCAAATATGAGCCATGAGATCCGGACGCCAATGAACGGTTTGCTGGGGATTATCGATCTCTTGGAGAGCACCAATCTCAACAGGATCCAGAAGCAATACGTTGATATCATCAAAAACTCGGGCAATTCGCTTTTGAGTATCATTCGGGACATTCTGGATTACTCAAAGATCGAAGCTGGAAAGATCGAGATTCATCCCGTGCCATTTAAGCCGGTCGACGAGTTAAAGGATCAACTCAAAATCCTTTCTGGACTAATGGGGAAAAAGAATATTAAGTTGGATCTTAGTTATAGCGAGTTTGAATATACAGTAGTAGAAGGCGACAAGGGGAAAATCAACCAAGTTCTGTTGAACTTGATCGGCAACGCGATCAAATTCACTCCAGACCATGGAACCGTCAAATTGAAGATGGAGCTGAATCCCGTGGATGAGTTTTTCTATTTTCTCTCTTTCAGTGTCGCCGACACTGGAATAGGAATTCCGCCGGAGCATCTCGCCCATCTTACGGATCCATTTTACCAAGTGGAAAGCTCCAACACCAGAACCTATCAGGGAACTGGACTTGGATTGGCGATTGCCAAAAGAATTATCGAACTCATGGGTGGACAGCTCGAGATAGAGAGTGAGGTCGGAAAAGGGTCGGTTTTTAGCTTCTCAGTGATTGTTAAGCAAGTAGCTCAGGACGTAATCTCTCAGGTAGTCGATGAACTTACGTGGAAAGATATACGGGAGATGGGTACAGAGTTTCCGCTGCGGATATTGTTGGCGGAGGACAACAATCTCAACCTTCAATTGATGACGCTAATGTTTGAGCAATTGGGATTTCAGTTCGAAGTTGCACATAACGGGGAAGAGGCAATCGAAAAGGTTAAAAACAATGAATTTGACGTTGTACTGATGGACGTGCAGATGCCCTTGAAGAATGGGCTGGAGGCTACCCGAGAGATAAGGCAGTTGAGCGGAAAGGATAATCTCGTGATCATCGGGCTCTCAGCCAACGTGTTTGAGGAAGATCAAAAAAAGGCACTGGAGTCAGGAATGAATGAATACCTGACCAAACCCATCCGACTGGCATTGCTGGCCGACCGGCTGGAGTTTTACTACCGAAAAGTCAGAGAAGACGCGAAATAAAATAAGGCTCCGGGGATTCCGAAGCCTTTTTCGAGTCAGAGATCGGTTTGCAGGTCAAACTCTTCCAGATAGTCCGCTACCCGCTTGACGAACATGCCTCCGAGCGCTCCATCGACCACCCGGTGATCATAAGAGTGGGACAGGAACATCTTGTGTCTGATGGCGATTACGTCTCCTGTCGGAGTTTCCACGACCGCGGGTTTTTTTACAATTGCGCCTACTGCCATGATTGCAACCTGAGGTTGGGGAATGATGGGTGTGCCCATCACGTTGCCGAAGGAGCCGACATTGGAGACCGTGTAGGTTCCTCCTGCAAGGTCATCTGCTGTCAGTTTATTGTTTCTGGCGCGACTGGCAAGTTCATTTACCTTTTTGGAAACTCCAACCAAGTTGAGTTGATCGGCATTTCGGATGACAGGCACGATGAGATTTCCCGAAGGAAGCGCAACAGCCATTCCAATATTGATATCTTTCTTTTTGATGATCTTGTCTCCTTCTACCGATATATTGATCATTGGAAAATCACGGATTGCCCTCGCTATGGCTTTAATGAAAAACGGAGTGAATGTGATTCCGTCTCCGTATTTTGCCTTGTAGGCGAGTTTGTTTTTCTCTCTCCATAGGACAATATTCGTCATATCTGCCTCGACGAAAGAAGTTACATGAGCCGAGATTCTCTTGGACTCGATCATGCGCTGCGCGATCATCTTTCTCATCCGGTCCATCTCAATGATCTCATCTGAGGCAGAGATGCTCACTTGAGCTTTTGGTTCTGGGATGGTCGAAATAGATTTAGCTGGGATTTGGTTTCTTGTTTTGAGGTAGGCGAGCATATCCTCCTTGGTGACCCGGTTGTCTTTGCCGGTGCCCGGTATTTTGGAAAGCTCTGACATCGAGATTTCTTCCTCTTTGGCAATGTTTTTCACCAAGGGAGAGTAAAACCGTCCGTCCTCGGAGAGCACTTCCTGAGTCGGTATTTGCTCAGCCAGTATAGATGCGGTGTTTGCAGGAGCAGCGGCTAGCAGCACTTCTTTTTTAGACTCGGTTTCTTTCTTAGGCGTACCTGTTGCAGCACCGTTTTCCGATGCAGTTTCTATGACAGCGATGGGGGCGCCCACCGGGATGATCTCTCCTTCTTTTGCCAAGATTTTTTTTAGAATCCCACCATGCGTGGCCGGGACTTCGGTATCTACTTTGTCAGTAGCTACCTCAAGCACGGACTCATCTTGCTCGATGGATTCACCCTCCTTCTTTAGCCAGGTGAGGATGGTGCCTTCTATAATACTTTCACCCATTTTGGGCATCAGCATTTCTACACTTGCCATAGCGATTGAAGTAATTTAATTGGGTTTATATTCAAGTTTTAAAATTAAATTTTCTAGAACTCCTACCCAAACCTTGAATGTAAAATTTTATTTGTTATTCTGAATAAGGCAAATTCTTAGCAAATTTAAAACAGCAACGCCTGTTATTTGAATATTCAGCAACCTGTCTTGGCTCAGTTGAAGTTTTTTCGCCTCAACAAAGCCCTCACCTGCACAGGCAATCCAGACCGTTCCTACGGGTTTTTCTTCTGTTCCTCCGTCTGGCCCGGCGATCCCACTGCTTGAAAGTCCGAAATCTGCCCCGAATAACTTTTTAACTCCTTGCGCCATTTCCAAGACCGTTTCTTCGCTGACTGCGCCTTGAGCGCTCAGAGTTTCAGACTTCACCCCGACCAGGTTCTCCTTGAACTGATTGTGGTAGGGAACCACCGATCCGTTGAAGTAAGCCGAACTTCCCGGGATACTGGTGACTAAGTGTGAAATGTAGCCTCCAGTACAGCTTTCGGCCAAAGCTAGAGTTTTCCCTGAGTTCTTCAAAAGTTTTCCAATTGCGGATTCCAGCGTCTCTTCGTCGTAGCCATAGACATAGCTGGTAATTTGTGGTAGCACGAGAGCGATCTGAGCGGCGACCTCCTGTTCGAGTTTTTTTCTAACGGTGCCAAAAGCCGTCAGCCTCAACTTCACCTGTCCTAGCGACGGTAAATATGCCAAACGGATATGTTCCGGCAGGGCATTTTCCCAATCCCGGATCAGATCGGCAAGCCAGCTTTCGCCGATTCCTACGGTCTTGATCACTTTGTGGTAGATCACCGGAAGCGAAAAAACCGTGGGTAATTTAGGAAGGACAAAATCTTTCATGAGTTTTTTCATCTCATGAGGCACTCCTGGCATCGACATCCAATACCTGTTGTTTTTTTCAAACCACATCCCAGGCGCCGTCCCCACTTCGTTTGGAACATAGGTACAGCAGGAGGGGAGGTGGCCCTGGAGGATATTCAAGGGAGTGATTTCTCGCCCTCTTTGTTTGAAAAAAGCAGTGACCGCTTCCACGGCTCGCGGGAATTCGATGATCCCACAGCCAAAGTATTCCGCCATAAGAGGCTTGGTCAAGTCGTCTTGGGTCGGCCCTAGGCCACCCGTGATCAAAATAACATCTGCCCGCTTTTCGGCCTCGGCAAAGGCTGCCAAAATATCCGTTCGGTTGTCTCCGATGGTAGTTTTTCGTACGACTTTGACCCCGATTAGATCCAGCTCTTGGCTGATCCAGTGGGAGTTGGTGTCCACGATCTGTCCATAGAGCAATTCGTCTCCGATGGCAATGATTTCTGCTTTGACGAGTTTCATTTTTCGATTTGGGTTTATCTGACTTTTGCTTTTCGGATGATTTTGGAGAGAATGGTGGGGAAGAACCGTTTGATGTAAAGCGCCATGGTTTCTTTGCCACCGATGTATACTTCTTCCTTTTTTCGGGTCATGGCCGAAAAAATCTCATCCGCACATTTTTCAGGGCTCATGCCATTGGCTTGTGCTTCGTCCATTTCCCCCAAAGAGGATCCGTCCGCAGTTATCGCGTTGACGGAAACATTGGTGCGGATGAAGCCCGGGCAAATCATGGTCACGGCGATGTTGTCTTTGAAGTGTTCTGCGCGCAAAGAGTCGAAAAATCCATGGAGCGCATGCTTGGAAGCAGCGTAGGAGGATCGGTATGGAGAACCAATCATGCCGACCAGCGAACTGATCACTCCAAACTGTCCGGTTTTTCTGAAAATGAAATGGGGAAGAAGCGCTTTGGTCAACGCGACCGTCCCGAAGAAATTGACTTCCATCAACTTGCGGTCGACATCTAAACCAGTCTCGCGGATCAGGGATCGCTGACTGATACCACCGTTGTGGAGCATGAGGTCTATTTGACCAAAGAAGCCAATCGCCTTTTCGACTTTTTGCGCCAGCGACTCGATATCGGTCAAATCAAGCGGTAGGACTTGAACCGACGACGGATCGGAACATTCGGACTTTACCCGGTTCAACTCTTGTTCTTTCCGGGCTGAAATGATCACTTGATAGCCTTCTTTCGAAAACTTTTTGGCGGAGGCTTCTCCTATCCCGGACGAAGCGCCCGTGATCCATATGACCGGTTTTGTCATGCGTTTTTTGTTTTTTCGTAAGTCACAAAGGAGAAAGGATATTCGTTTTTCTCGTCCGCTGGGTGATCCTCTCTACCAGTTTCTTCCCAAATCTTTGGGTTAATTTTTGGAAAATACGTATCCCCTTCGGGAGAGGCTTCCACCTCGGTAATTTCCAGCCTGTCGCAGAGATTGATCGTCTCAGCGTAAATCTGTCCGCCGCCGATGATGAAAAGCTCGTTGACGCCGGTTTTGTTGCAAAAGACGAAAGCATCTTCGACAGAGGAAAATGTTGAATGACCCTCTGGAACCGAAAAATCTGGATTTCGGGTGATGACGATATGGGTTCGGTTGGGTAGGGGTTTCCCGAGGGACTCGTAGGTCTTTCTTCCCATCAGCATATGATGGCCTGTAGTCAAGTTCTTAAATCGCTTGAGGTCAGCGGAAAGTTTCCAGATGAGTTGGTTGTCCTTGCCTATGACGTGGTTCTTCGCTTTGGCTACAATAAGGGTGAGTTGCACAGGGCTTCAAAGTTTGCTTGAAGTTACCAGTCTTTGGAAAGTAAAAAATGAAAAAGGGTAGAAAAACTACCCTTTTGTGATTATTTGCCCGCTCCGGCCATCATGTTCGGATAGTCTGACATCTCGAATTTACGGGGGCTATTTGTCTCCAGTTCTACGACTTTCATGTCCGTCACTGAGCCGTCCTTGTCCGTGAAGATCATCTCCATGAATGTGCCTTTCGGTGCGTTGGAAAATAGAGACGTGTAGCGATCCATGGTTTTGCTTGAGATCATCGGGTTACTCTGGGGTGAAAACATGGAGAAACCGTCGATGGGCTTTTCGGTAACCCAATAGTTCCCAGTGCCGTCTTCAGTGGTAACCAAGTATTCTTCACAGGGATATCCCAGAATGGATTTGGAGTTTCCTGTTTTTGTGATGGTATAGTCGGGCGTCTCAATTTGTTCTTCTGCTTCTTCATCCACCATCTCCTGCATCTTGTCGTAGTCCATCTTCATGGCCATGCTTGACTTTTTGCCTTTGTCGTCCAGCAGGATGACCACTGCCTGATTTTTGGAGTCCATGATGGAGACTGTAGTCATGTTGGGTTGCTTGGGATCGGTAAAAGCCATTCCCATAAATTCGGCATTGGAGGAAAGCAAATATTGGATTTGCATTGGATCCTCGGACTTTCCTTTTTTGTCCGTAGTGGTCACTTCCATGACTGAGTACCCGGTGAAAGAATAGTCTGATTCGGTCGGAGCGGGTTCCATCATTCCCTCGAACATTCCCTCGATAGCGTTGGTTGTTGCTTTTTCGGATGATTCCCTTGCTTTTTTTGTAGTGGCATTTTCTACTCCCTGCGCAGCGGCATTTTGGATTTTCTTCAAGAGCTGAGCCTGAGATGGTAATACAATCATAGACCCAACGACAATTAGGATATTTACTATTGATTTTTTCATGATATAATAATTTAAAAACTTGTTCTAATTTCTTAAAAATGAGGCGAATGAAAAATTAAAACCTGATAAATCTGGATTACAGTTTTAATCCTCTGAGTAAATCTTGGACTTTCATCCGCTTCTTTCCTTCCAACTGTAGTTCTAAAATATCCAATGAACCCGAGCCGGCCTGGAATCTCAAAAAGGTCTTCCCGTCAGAATCCCATTCACCTACTTGCTTTCCTGATAGATTTTTGGAAGAAAATGCTGACTTGAAGATCTTGCACGTCTTTCCCTGAAACTCTGTCCAAGCCGCAGGATAGGGGGAAAGACCGCGGATCAAATTATGGATAGACTCTGCGGAGTTTGCCCATTCGATCTTGCCTGTTTCTTTGAAGATCTTCGGAGCGTGGTGGATGGCTTTGGTTTCGTCTTGTACGGTGGGGTTTGCCTCGTCTTTGGAGATTGCTTCCACTGTCTTCACGACCAGGTCTGCGCCGATAGTCATGAGTTTTTCATAGACCGTTTCCAAGTCGTCCTCTTCCAGAACCTGGATTTTTTCTTGGAAGATGATGCTTCCGGTGTCGATCTCATGCTTGAGAAAGAAGGTGGTGACGCCGGTTTCCTTTTCTCCGTTGATGATCGCCCAGTTGATGGGAGCAGCGCCGCGGTAGTTGGGCAGGAGAGAGGCGTGTAGGTTGAAGGTGCCGAGGGGCGGCATATTCCAAACGGTCTCGGGCAGCATGCGGAAAGCGACGACGATCTGCAGGTCGGCCTGGAGATCCCGCAGTTCTTGCTGGAACTCGGGATTCTTGAGGTTGGTGGGCTGTAGGATGTGCAAATCCAGTTTTTCGGCAGCTTCCTTGACAGGCGAACCTACGAGCTTTTGTCCCCGGCCTTGGGGTTTGTCGGGAGCGGTGATCACGGCGACGACGTTCCAGCCGTTTTCCACGAGTTTTTCCAGAGCTGGCACGGCAAACTCCGGTGTGCCCATGTAGATGATTCGGAGGGATTTGTCTTGTACTTCTTTATTCGACATTCTTTATTCGGCGTTCGATATTATTTCAAAAGTAGCGGTTTTTCGTTTCTTGGAATTTGGATTCGGATGGAGTTTAGCGGATTTCAAATCCTAGAATACCGCTTCGGAATTGCAAATTTCGAAGAGCTGGACACTTTCTTCAATTGAGATCAACTTCAATTATTAGTGTCGTATCTAATGGCGTTGATGAATCAACTGGAATAGGTGGTAAATCATGCTCTTCGCTTATCATGACAAGGAGAGGGAATTTTATTTGCAATGAATCCATCGGTAGTGGATCAGATACTTCTTCTGACAAAAATCTTTGATAGGCTGTTGCCAATTCTCCAATAAACCCTTCTATTTCTCCAAGCTCCTTTTCGGGATATGTACGTATCTCGAAAATCGCTTTCTGAGGTTCGGAAGACAAAGCTGGGTCGAGTCCATAGTTTAGAATATTGAGTTTAACTAAACTGTCCAAGTTACTTTTTAAGTGCTTTCTTTGCGGCAATGAATAGTACTCGTACATCCACTTTCCGTCTTGAATAGTAAAACAAAGAGTTCTCTGCCAACCTGAAAGCGCGGTGCAATACATGGGATGAGCGAAAACTTGAATTCCTGTACTTGCTTGAGAATCAAATGTTCTATTTTGAAAATCATAGGGTAAGGTCAAACTCTCCTTTTTTTTGTCAATCAATGCTTCACAATATAGCTTCGTCAAATCACCAACTGTTTTTACTGAGTCTAGGTTTACTAGAAGACTATTTTCCGCGGTTAGGGGGAAAAGTTTTACATTGACATAAGGGCCCTGGTCTGCGCAGCTGACAAGAAAGATTAACCAAGGGAGAATTCTTTTCATTTTTTTGACAATCAGGATTCACGCAACCTCAGAGCTGGAAAATAGTTGTTTCCAAAAGTCTCTATTCTATTTCAATGAGCATCCCCCAAAAGTTAGGACAGGATTGGTTTAAGGCCAAGTATACAGGAAGGGCGTGAGTTTTCCATATTTCCACAC
>NZ_BAAAFI010000035.1:0-45056 GCF_039523455.1 Algoriphagus jejuensis
ATTCCCTTAGTTGGCCTAGGCCAACTAAGGGAATGGGTTGATACAAAGTTTAAACCCTAGACACAGTTTAATGAACTATCCCCCAGATAACCCTTTCCTTATGAAACGTTCCGCTTTTTTTCTTCAGGCTTTTCTCCTGTTTTTTTCATTCCAGCTGTTTTCTCAGACTCAAAAAGCTCAGAAAGACCAGCCAAATTTTATCATCATCTTCACCGACGATCAAGGCTACGGGGATTTGGGAACCTTTGGGCACCCCACGATCAAGACTCCTAATATCGATCAGATGGCTGTGGAAGGGCAGAAGTGGACAAGTTTCTACGTCGCTGCCAATGTGTGCACGCCGAGTCGGGCGGGACTTTTGACGGGTCGGCTTC
The DNA here is from genome assembly GCF_039523455.1 of Algoriphagus jejuensis. Lineage (NCBI taxonomy): Bacteria > Pseudomonadati > Bacteroidota > Cytophagia > Cytophagales > Cyclobacteriaceae > Algoriphagus > Algoriphagus jejuensis. Next base: position 375 of record NZ_BAAAFI010000035.1, read on the forward strand.
CAGTACGTACCGGAATGTACAGCAACAAGCGCCGGGTGTTGTTCCCGGATTCTGACGGTGGACTTCCGGCCTCGGAGATTACGATTGCCAAGCAGCTCAAGTCAGTTGGGTACGCGACGGCTGCCATCGGGAAATGGCACCTGGGGCACCTGCCGCAGTATTTGCCGACCAGTCACGGCTTCGACTCTTACTTTGGGATCCCATATAGCAACGACATGGATCGGGTGAATGATGTCACGGCCAAGGAGGCTTTCCAAAACTCCAAGATCGAACATTTCAACGTGCCGCTGATGCGGAATACCGAGATCGTGGAGCGGCCTGCCGATCAAAATACCATCACCAAGCGCTATACCGAAGAAGCTGTTGACATCATCAAAAACTCAAAGGACAAGCCTTTTTTTATCTATCTGGCACATTCGCTTCCACATGTTCCGCTTTTTGCTTCTGGGGACTTTCTGGGTAAGAGCGAACGGGGACTTTACGGTGACGTGATTGAGGAGATCGACTGGAGCGTGGGGGAGATTTTGAAGGCCTTGAAGGAGCAAGGGCTGGAGCAAAATACTTACGTGATCTTCACCACTGACAATGGTCCTTGGCTGAGCTACAACGAGCAGGGCGGAAGTGCAGGCTTACTGTTTGGAGGAAAAGGGACAAGCTATGAAGGAGGTGTGCGGGTGCCGACTGTGATCTGGGGACCTGGAAATGTGAAGCCGACAGTGGTGTCCAAGATGGGAAGTACGCTGGATTTGTTGCCGACCTTGTCTGCTCTTGCCGGCGTTAAGATGCCTCAGGATCGGATTTATGATGGTTTTGACCTTTCGCCTGTGTTGAAAGGCGAAGACCTGTCTCCACGCGAGGAGATGTTTTACTACCACGGCAACCGCCTTTTTGCCGTGCGAAAAGGCAATTTCAAACTTCATTTTTACAGCAATAATCCAATCGGCTATCCCGAGAAATTGCAGGAATTGGAAAAGCCCAAGCTGTACAACCTTGCCCACGATCCCTCGGAGCGGTATGACCTGATCGATCAGCATCCCGAGGTCGTGGCGGAGATCGAAGCCCTGGTCAAGATACATCAATCGTTGATGGTGTTTGGAGAAACGCAACTGGAAAAAAGGATCGGGGAAAAATAGAGGTAGAGGCAAGAGGCCAGCAGCGGGAGACAAGGTCACTATGACCAAGAAGCAAAAAAAGTATTGAGTATCTGGTAGCCAGTATCAAGCCGTCGAAAAAAAGCTGGGGCGAACTCCCCCTTTACTTTCGAATTGCATTTTGGAACTCGACCATTTGACAAAGGGGCAGGGGGGATTTTTTCGAAAAGTCACAGAAAAAATCAAGCAGGCCAGATATCAGAGTCAATACTCGAGGAAATGGTTCTTCGACTTCGGTCAGGACGATAGCCGTGTTAGCCTGAGCGGAGTCCAAGGCCTGCAACAGTAATCCGGCGAAACAGTCCAAATGCGAGCCAGGAAATGCGAAACACGACAAAAAGATAGATTTTACCCCTGACGCACAGATAGACGACAGCACCCAACATGGGGCATCCGACATCCTGCACACTTAGCTATTCCGCTTTCAAAATCGTCGCAGGATTTGCCTTTACGATCTTCCAGACCTGTGAGCTTACAGTTCCGGCGATAACCAGAAGTAAGATCGCCAAGCCGGATCCCAAATGAACGGCTCCTACGCCCGAATTGAATGCGAAAAAGCTGTCGAGGAATTTTGAAACAATTACGAATGAAAATATGCTGCCCAATACAGAAGCAATCCCCCAAATAATCAGGTACCGCTTAAAGAGTTTTTTGGACAGGTCTTCAATGTTGGCGCCAAACACCTTTCTGACACAGTAATCTTTAACATGAGAATTCATGTTCAGAGACACCAAACCAAACAGCCCCAAGGCGGTAAGGATTACGGCAAGAACCGCCGAGAATAGAATGATATTTCTTACTCCATTTACATCAGTGAATTCTCTGTCGAAGACTTCTGTTTGCAATTTTCCGGTGAAAAGCCCTCGAGGGACAGTCTCATGCCAGATCTTTTTCACCGACTCCAGCGATGATTCGGCTGCGCCAGCACGCATCTTTAGCGTGAGGAAGTTAAATGTAGTGTCGGGAGAAGATCGAATGACCAAAGGATCAATTGCACTTTGGAAGAAGATAGTATGAAAATCTTCCACTACCCCTACCACGTTGTAGCCGACGCTGTCCAGCGTTATCCTCTCAGCTAATGGAAACTTCAGCCCGAGTTGATCCAAAAAGGTCTGGTTGACGAGGACAGACTCCTGTGTGTCAGAAATCAGCTCAGGATTGAACATTCGCCCTTTTTTCAGTTTCAAGCCTAAAACGTCCGGATAGTTCGCTTCCGCATTCAGAAGACTGATTTCATATTTTTTATCATCAAGTATCAACTCTTTCTCACTGATCCAATCGCCGACGAAATCTTGGCTGCCGCTGACTTCGTCGACACTGGAAAGTGCCGAAAGCCTGTTTTTCAGGGGTAAGTAATCTTCCGAATGAGGTACATTTACAATGATTTTGTCCGCACTGTCATATCCCCAATCCCGGTTTGAGTTGATGTAATTCGTCTGGACAAAGGCGACTCCGGCCACGATACTGATGATTGCTAGTGTAAATTGGAACGTGAGTAATGCGCTGGTAAAGATACTTTTACTGCCGATCTTTTGGTTGCCTTTGAGGATGTTGATTGGCTTGAAAGACGATACGTAAATCGCCGGATACAGTCCGGAAACAACGGTGATAAACAGCAACATCGCGCCCAAAAACAGCCAGACATTTCCATCCCGGAACAAGTCGATTTTTAAGCTTTTGGAAGCGATTTCATTGAAGCCGGGAAGGAATATAAAAGCTGCCAAAAAGCATCCGAGCATCAGGGCAAAAAAGCAGACTATGAGGTTCTCGCTCAGAAACTGAAATACAAGCTGAGTCCTTTTGCTGCCAATCACCTTACGAATGCCGATTTCCGTCAGTCTTCTTGTAGCCATCAACACCGATATATTGATGTAATTGAATACCGCCAAAATCAGAACAAAAAGTGCAATGGCCGCCAATAGAATCTGTGGAGCCACTACCAAAGAACTGATCACTCCGCGTTCGATTTGCCCTGAATTCTTCACCAAGTCAGTGAAGGCCTCCAGTTGCATACTTTTGTAAGAATTCTCAGGATTGATTCGGTTTTGAAGGCTCGTTAATTCAGAAAGCCCTGACTCCAGTTGAGTGAGATCAGCTTCGTCTTCCACTTGGATGAAAGTCCATAGCTCTGAATTCCACGCATCCTGAAGCGGTAAATCTGCGCTCGTAGTTGGATGGGTTTCTATGTTGACCAGCAGATCAAAGTTGAACATGTCCATGTCGTTCAGCGGAGCCAAGACTCCGCCGACCTTGTACAGTTTTTCTTGTCCCTTGACTACCAACGAAAGTTCCTGCCCGATGGGATGTATATCTCCAAATAGCTTCTCCGAGAGCTCATGCGTCAGGATGACCTGATCAGGCTCATTCAATGCGCCCGGATAGCCGTAATCCATCCGGTAAACAAACATCTCCATGAATGCGGGATCTACAAACATCGACCGCTGGTTGTAGCTTTCATTTTTGCTGATCAAGATGGAAAAGTCAACCGAAACCCGCGTGTGACTTTTTACTCCCGTTAATTTCTCTGAAATCAACTCTGAAATAGGCGCACCTATGGTTCCATAGGTCTCGATACCATTTTCTCCCTCCGCAGAATAGGTCAACTGATAGATCTCGTCCTTGTTGGGCTGAAGTGTGCCTTTAAACCAAACTTGCGCGATAAACAGGTAGGCAACCAAGCAGCAGCCAACTGCGCAGGCCAGGCCTATCAGGGAGATTAGCGTCGTTCCTTTCTGCTTGAGGAGATTTCTCCAACCGATTTTGAAGTAGTTCTTAAGCATTGCGCCATGGTTAAAAGTGTGATAAATGGGTTTTGAACGCTTGATATTGCTCCACCTGAAAAAGCTGAGCACATGAATGAAGAATCTAAACCGGGCGTAGGCCAGTCCTTTTTCTTCGAGATCCAGGTAGAAAAGCTCATACGCATCTCCTTGAATCTGCTCCAATCGATCGGGTTTGCAGTAAAACTGCAAAAACTGATCTGCCCATTTGGGAGGGGAGAATTTGAGCTTATTGTCCATAAGAAAAATCCAATGCCAAAGGTGGAAGCTGTTCGTAGAGTTTGTTTCTGAGATTTTTGACCTCTTCGATTGCCGTTCTTCCAACAGCGGAAAGTGTAAACAACCGCTTCCTGCGACCTCCTCGCGCTTCAGTTGCGCCGCCCATATAGGATTGGAGAAAACCCTTCTCTTCCAGTCTGCTGAGCACCGTGTGTATCGCGGAAATATTGACCTTCCTCCCGGTTTGGTTTTTTATCTCCTCCAGGATAGCAACTCCATATGCCTCCTGTTCCAATATTCCCACTGTCAGCAGAATAAGCTCTTCCAATTCGCCCAGATGATAGCCTTTCATTACTCGTTGATTAGATTGACAAATATGAATGTAATAATTACTTTCATATTTGTAGAAGATATGAAAAAAAATATTTTTCTGGGGTAGGAGGGTGAGGGAAAAAGAATTAAGACACTGGAAGTGAGACGTTAGATGCGGAAATTTAGAATCGTAAAATCGTCCCTTCGTCACCGAGAGTGTCTTCATTCAAAGTTTTTTTGAGGATATGAAATAGAAGTCAAATGAATGACGACACGTAATTTGGGCGAAAAACTCGCACATGAAAATAGGTTTTTTGAGAGTTGTTGCCTTTTGTTTTATGTTTTTAGAATTCATAAATCAAGAGATTCAATTCTTCAATTTTTCTGAATTCTTTATCACTTGTCAGCAAAGGGATTTTTGTAAAATACGCAGATGCCGCAATTATAGAATCTGGGAGCTTGATTTTAAACTTCCTCCTGAACTCTATAGTCAATTCTTTGACATCTTGAGTTAAGTCCAGAATTGTACATTCGGCCAAGAGATTTTTGATTTGTTGTTGGGTTTCCACAGTTAAAAGCGGAAAGGACAGAGTTTCAATTTCGTTATTATCGAAACTACTAAATCTTATTCTGAGATTAAATCAACTACTTCTGGATGGCCTTTTAAAAAGTACAGTAAGATGTCAGTGTCGACAGAAAGTTTATTCCCACTCATTCCAAATCTGTTTTGGATACTCTAAGGGGTTAATATCCGTTTTTAAAATTCCAGCATATTTTCTTAAATCCTTTTTGCCAGCTTTAGCAACAGCTTCATCGATAAGCATTTTTGCTTCCTTTTTTGGAGTTCCTTTTTTAATTACTGTCGCCATGCTTTTCTATCCAATAAGTTTGGGTTTTTCCGCCACCGTGAGTGTCGTCACTCGTGGTTTCCTAAAAAAAGAAGTGAGTACGGACACTCAATTGGCTAAGTTCTTCAATCATTAAATATCGAACACCGAATTCTGAATATCAAATGATGAAGTGGCCTCCCTAAACCACTTCTAAGCTACTTTTCCTCCACCCCAAAATACCTCTTCAAAATATACTCTGGCTGCCATTGATCGGGCTTGCGCTTCAGCGTGTCGGGATCATATTTCATCGGGAGTACTTTTGGTGCGGTCCAGGCTGCGGTGTCGCCGACCTCTTTTTGCCAATCTTTGAGCAGTTTGCTTAGTTGGTCTTTTTTGGCTTGTTGAGCGGCATTTTCCGCCAAGTTATTCAACTCTAACGGATCGTGGGCAAGGTCAAAGAGCTGGGTGTAGTTGCGCTCGGGGTATCGGATGAGTTTCCATTGATCGTCTCTCACCGAACGAACCGTGTTACGGTAAGCCATGAACATGCTGCTGCGGACATCATCCTGACCCCCAGAGATCACCGGGACGAGGCTTTTGCCATCCAGTTTTTCGGATTTTGGCAAACCGGCCAACTCCGCCAAGGTTGGATAGATGTCGTGGATATATGCAAAAGCATCCAGTGTTTGATCTTCAGGAACTCCGGGGCCTTTGATGATCAGCGGTACTTTCATGCTGTGCTCATACAGACTCTGCTTGCCCAGCAGACCATGACTTCCCACCGCGATCCCGTTGTCCGCGGCATAGACGATGATGGTATTGTCATACTGTCCAGTCTCCTTCAGTGTGGCGATGATCCTACCGATCTGCTGATCGAGATGGGTGACCAAAGCATAATAATCAGAAAGAATCATCTGAATCACTTCAGGCTTTCTCGGCCAGCCAGTCAGGTTTTCATCTCGGACAGTCAGCTGATCAAACTCAAAAGGGTGAAAAGGCATATAATTTCCCGGCAAAGGCAGGGATCCGTCCGGATATTTGTCGATGAAATCCAGTGCTGGGGAGTAGGGATCATGAGGCGCAGTGAAGGCCACATAGCAAAAGAACGGCTTCCCGCTGTCGGCTTTTTTATGGGACTGGATGAATTCGATGGCCGTTTGGGCAAAGATCTCCGAAGAATAACCTTTCGGTGTCGGGTCACCCAGTTTGCCATCTGGCCCTAAATCGCGCAACTGAACCTGATAGTGGTTGGCCATCCCGCCGAGGTAAACATTTTTGCCCTGCTGAAAACTCCCTTCGAATACCTCTTTTTCATTGTGCCACTTGCCCGTGCCGAAGGTCGAGTATCCTGCCTCTACAAAAGCCATCGGCATAGTATGCACGCCTTTAAGTTTGTCATACACGCGGAAGAGATTTTGACCGCTCATAAGCATCGCCCGGCTCGCCATACAGACAGCGCCGTGGTTGCCGCCCATGACATAGGCATTGGTAAACCGGCTGCCTTCCTGAGCCAGTTGGTCGAGGTTGGGGGTCTGGATGTAGGGATTGCCGGATGCACCGAGCGCATCTGCCCGCTGATCGTCCGCGAAAAGAAAGAGGACATTGGGCTTGGAAGATTTTTTCTGGGCCTGGGTAGGAAAGCTAAGGCTACAAAGGAGCGCTACAAGAAGTAAAAAAGGCTTTTGTTGCATTTTGGAATTGTTTGAAATCGAAATATAGCCTAAAATGTAGCTGGACATAAAACCGTCAATGGAAATATGACCTGGAAACCGAGTGTGTAAAATCTCGAGCAATAGAAGAGATACTTTTCGCCCCAAGGCTATTTTGTCTTATCCTTGCATATCCAATAATCTTCCACCGCTATGATCTTCAGAATTCAATCGATCCTTCCGGCGCTTTTGCTGAGCCTGCTTTTTTCCTGCGGAGAAAAAGAAGTAAGCGAGACCCAGCGCCCGAACATCATCTTTATCATGTCCGATGACCACGCCTACCAGGCGATTTCGGCCTATGACAACAAGCTCCTTGAGACGCCCAACATCGATCGGATCGCCAAGATGGGGATGCTGTTTACCAACGCCACGGTGACCAACTCGATCTGTGCGCCGTCAAGAGCTACGATTTTGACAGGCAAGCATTCACACATCAATGGCAAAGTCGACAATCACTTTCCGTTTGACACGACCAATGTCACTTTTCCCCAGCTTTTTCAGGAAGCTGGTTATCAAACAGCGATGTTTGGCAAGCTTCATTTCGGCAACAGTCCGAAAGGCTTTGACCAGTTTAAGATTTTGCCTGGACAAGGAAAATATTACAATCCGGACTTTATCACCAAACACGAGGGCAATGTCACCGTGGAGGGCTACGTGACGGATATCATCACCGACATGACCTTAAACTGGCTGGAAAAAGAGCGGAAAAAAGACGATCCGTTTCTACTTTTTTACCTGCACAAAGCGCCGCATCGAGAATGGCTGCCAGCGGAGCGACACGTCGCTGAGTTTACCCAAAGGACATTTCCTGAACCTGCGACGCTGTTTGATGACTATTCTGGAAGAGGTCGAGCGGCGCATGAAGCGGAGATGAACTTGCTGAAAGACATGCACTGGGCGGGTGACTCCAAGGTCTATCCTGAGTTGATGGATGAACTTGGCATCATGCCAACTTCCAGCTGGGATAAAGATGCTTTCGAAGGCGAGGTGGGTCGTATGAACCCAGCCCAGCGCGCCAATTGGGATGCTGCCTACGGCAAAGTCAACGAAGACTTCAAAAAAGCCTACCCTACCATGAGTGAGGCCGATAAGATGCGATGGAGATATCAGCGCTACATGCAAGACTACCTCGGCACCATCAAAGCCGTGGATGAAAACGTCGGCCGTGTATTGGACTATTTGGAGAAAAACAACCTGATGGAAAACACCATCATCGTCTATACCTCCGATCAGGGATTCTATCTGGGAGAGCATGGCTGGTTTGATAAGCGATTCGTCTATGACGAGTCTTTCAAGACTCCACTTTTGGTGGCTTGGCCAGGCAAAATCGCTGCCGGTTCCAAGTCAGACGAGATGGTTCAAAACCTGGATTATGCGCAGACTTTTCTAGAAGCTGCTGGTATCAAAGCGCCGTCGGATATGCAGGGAGAGAGCCTGATCCCGCTTTTGACCGGAAAGAACGACCAATGGACAAGGGATGCAGTATACTATCACTACTATGAGTATCCTTCGGTGCACATGGTGAAGCGACACTATGCGATCGTGACCAAGGAATACAAGTTGGTGCATTACTATTTCGATACAGACGAGTGGGAACTGATCGACCGGATCAAGGATCCTCAAGAGCTGAGAAATGTCTACGATGATCCGGCCTATGCAGAGATCAAAGCTGAGCTACACGAGAAGCTCGATGGCCTGAGGAAAAAATACGGGGACAACTCCGAGATTTCCCAAAAGTACCTCAACGAATATTTGGATTTCCTCGAAGGCAACAATTCTAGAGCCGGTGCCAAAGACACTGCACTTTTCAATAAGATATTCAGAGATCGGGCAAAGCAGTAGATTGCTGCGTGAAATCAGAAACCTGAAAATGATTTACAAAAAGTCCGGCTCAAACGAGTCGGGCTTTTTATTTTTTTTAAGAGTCGTTGTGTAAGACAGGAGTTATGGAAATCGTTCTATCTATCATTTCCTGCAAGGAAAAGCACTTAAAGAACCTTCAGAGAGAAACTTTCCAAAGAAATGTGAAAAAAAATTGACGTGTAATGATCAAGACTTAGTTTCGCCGTCATAGAAATTAACCTGAGTGAAATAGTTGAGATCGTCGAAAGATCTAATGTTCTGGCTATTCAGAGTCGAAATATCGAACTGGTTAATTTTGAGAGATTTCAAACCTCAAATAGAATATTAAGTCCTGGGAGAGTAGTAGTTTTTGGAAAATTAAACCAACCAAGCCTTTAGATCCCAGGCACCAATTTATTTCCTCCAGGCCAAGTCAGATTGCAGGCAAGTGTGATTTGTCTTGGTCATCGAGATTGTTCAATGCTCAAATTCAAGTTTCATTGCTCAGGTGAGGGAGGGCTTACTATTGAAGTGATCATTGCGAATTTCCAACTATTCGAAGCGGAGCTGACTAACCAATGGATGCAATCTTCACATCGATTTTACAACGCCGCTCATCAGAACACCGTGGAAAGACGGGTTTCGCCTTTGATTACTTCCACAGCCATTATTTTTAGAGTTTTGGAAGTCAATGAAGATTCCAGAGCTTTTCGGACTTTGACTATTTCGGAATGCAGCGGACAAGGGTTTTTTTCCGAACACTTGGGCAAACCCAAGGTGCATCCGGAAAATAGAGCATCTCCATCCACCGCTAAAATGATGTCCTTAAGGGTGAATTTGTTGTGATTTTCGTCCACGTAAAATCCTCCGTTTGGACCTTTCACTGATCCTATAAGCTTGGCCTTGACCAAGGTTTGGAGGATTTTGGCAGTGAAGGCCTCTGGAGTTTCGATCTTACTTCCGATTTCTTTGGCACCTACTTTTCGGTCTTCCAGACTTTGAGTCCATACATAAATGACAGCCTTGGCGGCATACTTTGCAGCTTGTGAAAACATAGCGGATAGGATTGTCCGAAATTTACTATTACTTCTAAACAGAAAAACCGGATCATAGTTCAATCCGGCCTTAGCAAATCAGAAAACCATATTTTTTTACTTTGGAAGCAAAACCTGATCGATCACGTGGATGATACCGTTGGAGGCAGGCACCGTACCGATGATTTTAGCGCCGTTGATAGTGATCGATCCGTCTGCTGCTTTGAGCACGGAGACAGATCTGCCGTCGGCGGTTCCAAGATTTCTTCCATTCACAAAACCATCGGGATTGTACGCGCCCAATAGCACATGATATTCCAGAATATCGCGAAGTTTTCGCTGATTTTCCGGTTTGACCAAATCATCCAATGTCCCCGGAGGAAGTGCGTCAAAGGCAGCATTGGTGGGAGCGAATACGGTGAACGGCCCGACGTTCGTGAGCGCATCGACATAATCAGCGGCTTTGAGGGCGGCGACCAAGGTACTGTGATCGGCAGAACTGACTGCGACTTGTACGATGTTTGGCTTAGAATCATCATCTACGACTGCGGATTGGCCGGGAGTGTGGGCGGATCCTGCGACAGTGGCAGTTTGATTTTCGATGGATGATTTTCCGCAGGAAAAACCTGCGAAAACCAATCCAAGCATCAGGGGATAAAACAACTTTTTCATTGTCTTTTGAGGTAAGGTTTTACGCACTATACGGCAGCTTTTGCTTCGCATAAGTTGCAAGCCGCTTCGTGTTGATTATCAACTTTTGAAATTAAATCAGAAAAATAAAAAAGACAAAAATATCTTTTAAATTTCGACGAAATTTATTGACTTTTATATTCCATACGGAGGTAGTCTGGCAACCGAAAGCAAGTCCTGGTTTTTTTCTTTGTCAATACAAAGATTTTGCTACGCATTTTTGCCTCCGTTCTTTTTGATCCGATAATCGGATGGCGATCCAAACTTGAAAGGTGACTGACTGATACTCTTCCAGGTTGCTTTGGCAACAAAACACCATTGGTTTGGATTATTGGGTATTTTTTGTTTTCTATTTCCCCTATGTAGGGACAAAAGATTTTCTCATTTGAGACAAAAAATGAGAAGCTGACTTTTGCAGAAACGTCATTCATCCCAAAATAACCCAGCTGATTTTTCATCTCCTGGCTTTTTCATGCCCCCTTGAGTTGACCAGGAAAATAGGCCTTTGGCAAATTTTGAAAAATTTAATAAAAGATAATTTTGTCCTTTAATAATATGTTTTACATTTGGCTTATTAATTCAGAAAAAGGAATGTTTTCCAAATCCTGTCAATACGCAATCAACGCGATGATATTTCTGGCTGCTATGCCGGCAGATCAGGAGCGGGTAGGGCTGAAGGAAATCGCGCAGGGTATCGATTCTCCGCTGGCGTTTACAGCGAAGGTCTTGCAGATTTTGGTCAAGGCAAACCTCCTGGTCTCGATCAAAGGGCCTCATGGAGGATTTCAGATTGAGGATCGGGTGAGAAAACTCCCCCTGGGGCAGGTCGTGCAAGCGATCGACGGGGACGCCGTCTTTACGAGCTGTGCACTGGGGAGACACGAGTGCTCGGATAGTTTTCCCTGTCCGGGTCACTATGTGTTTAAGCCTATTCGCGATCAGCTGACGGGACTGATGACCACTACCACCATCGAGGATTTGGCGATAGGGATAAGGATAGGCATGGCACATTTAAATGGAGAAGTAAATACCTATTAAGATACTATTAACACCAAAATGAGAATGATTATGAATGAGTTAGCTGAAAAAAAAGTGGGCAAGATTGTCGCTGATAATTTCCGGACTGCCAAGATCTTTACTGACTATGGGATAGACTTCTGCTGCAATGGCGGAGTGAAGCTTTCGGAAGCTTGTGGGTTGAAAGGCCTGGAAATCGAGCGTGTGATCCAAGATTTGGAGCTTGCATTTAGCACAGCAGACGAGGAGAATTACAGCGGGATGGAAATGACTGAACTTGTGGACTATATCGTCAATGTCCATCACAAGTACGTGGAAGATACCCTTCCAGCGCTGAAGCTATATGTAGACAAAATCAGCCGGGTTCATGGTGATCGACATCCTGAATTGGAGGAAATTAAGCATCTGTTTTTTGCGACAGCCGATGCGTTGACCGTCCACATGAAAAAGGAGGAGTTTGTTCTTTTTCCATTTGTCAAGGCGATGGAAGTGGCTATTAAAACAAACTCACCGCTACCCTCTCCCCACTTTGGTCACATCGACAATCCTATTGCCATGATGGAGCAGGAGCATGAAACCGAAGGAGATCGCCTTCGCAAAATCTCTGAGTTGAGCGGTAAATACACTCCGCCAAAGGATGCCTGCCAAACCTATCGGGTGGCTTTTGCGATGTTGGAGGAGTTTGAAAGCGATCTGCACACGCACATCCATTTGGAAAATAACATCCTGTTTCCAAAAGCGCAGCAGGCTTTTGCAGCAGCAAATAGCTAAGTAATGAGCCCCAAGCGCACTGAAATGAATTCTTTTCTCCCTGACTCCCCGGTAAGGTTCAGAAGAATGTGGGTGAATTGCGCCTTGGGATTCTTCTTCATTGCCGCGCTGATTGGCTTGACTATGCGCGCTTTTCCGCTTTGGGACATCCCCTATTTCGACTATCGAAATCTGCTCCATACGCATTCTCATATCGCCCTACTGGGCTGGGGATTTTTGATGCTCAGTGGCGGGATTGTGTTCAGTCTTGCCAGCTCTTCGGCTGAGCTCCGCAGGTTTACCTGGCTGTTTGTCGCGGCTGTAATTTCAATTTTGGGCATGCTGTTCTCATTCCCTTTTCAGGGCTATGGAGGATACAGTATTGCCTTTTCGAGCCTCCATGTCTTGGTTTCCTATGGCTTTATCTACCAGATTCATGCAATGCTGCGCAAAGAAAATAGCACGCCTGGCATCCGGTTGATTCGCTTGGCGATCTGGTCGCAGTTGGTGTCCACCTTTGGGCTTTGGGCGCTCGGGCCGGTGAATATCCAACTCGGCAAGATGCACGAGTTTTCTTTGATGTGCGTGCAGTGGTTCCTCCACTTCCAGCTCAATGGATGGATGGTATTTGGTGTTTTGGGTCTGATTTTCATCCAGTTCGAAAAATCCGGACATTCCTTTCGCTGGGCAAAATACCAGGAAATGCTGCTCCTAGCTTCGCTGATCTTGACTTATGCGCTGGCGGTGACTTGGGCGGCACCTAGTCCTCTCGCCTTTCAAGTCAACAGCCTGGCGGTGATCTTACAATTCGTCGCCTACTTCTTTCTGATGAAAGCCATGTTTGAGGGCTTGCGGAAAGTTTCGATGGTGCCGATGGCAAAGCTTCTCCTGCAACTCGCAGCGGTTTCTTTGCTGCTCAAAGCCAGTTTTCAATTGCTGCTGGTGCTCCCTTCTGTGGCGGTTATTTCCTACACGATTCGGATGTACGTCATCGGGTTTTTACATCTGGTCTTGCTTGGGGTCATGAGCTTTGGAGTCTTTGGTCTTGCTGTGCAAAAAGACTGGTTGCCCAACCATCTCCTCACCCGCCTCGGTTTGTGGTTTCTGATTGCGGGGTTCAGCTTTTCCGAACTGCTGCTTTTCGGGCAGGGGACCCTGGTTTGGATGCAACTCGGATTCCTGGAGCATTACCACGTCTGCCTGTTCCTGGCTTCTGGACTTTTGCCGATCGGCTTGGGGCTACTGATGATTCAAGTTTTCACTTTCAAAATTCCTTTGCAGAAACCGATTAAAAACCAAATCAATTTTAAAACCAATAAAACCCTACTTATGAAAAGTGCTTTACTATGGTCTCTGGGGATCTCTATGATGCTCCTGACCGCCTGTGGAGGAAGCAGCGAACAGACCGCTGCTTCCAGTGAATCTGCCACGGCCTCTCCCCAGGCCGCTTCTTCTGACCCCAAAGGGATCGGTGAAGTGAAATCTGTCGACCTCGGGACGGGTATTAATCCGACTCTTGCCGAGGAAGGACAAGCCATCGTCGATATGAAGTGTACAGCCTGTCACCAGTTGAACGACAAGAGGCTGGTCGGTCCGGGATTCCAAGGTGTCACTAATCGACGACGACCTGAATGGATCATCAATATGATCACCAATGTGGATGTGATGCTTGATCAAGATGCCACTGCTCAGAAGCTGCTGGAAGAATGCCTCACCAGAATGCCAAACCAAAACCTGTCGCAGGCAGATGCTCGGGGGATATTGGAATTCATGAGAAGAAATGATGAGGAAAAAGCCGGCCAAAGAGATGCCGCAGTCAACTGATTAAAAATAATACGATATATATGAAAAAGCAGGTTTGGCTAGTAGCGTGTGGCTTGATCTCCGTCGCACTAGCGTCCAGTTGTAAGCCCAAAGGCGCACAAAGTGCGATCGTGGGCGATGCGGCAGCCAAGGTTTACGTCGCGCCCGGCAACCACGATGAGTTTTACAATATCGTGTCGGGTGGATTCAATGGGCAGATTTCTGTGGTCGGACTGCCATCTGGCAGAGTCTTGAAGGTTTTGCCGGTATTTTCGGTGAATCCTGAAAATGGTTGGGGGTATTCGGAAGAGTCCAAGCCAATGCTTAATACCTCGCAGGGATTTGTGCCATGGGATGATCTGCACCACATCGCCATCTCGACTACCAATGCCGAGCACGATGCGCGATGGGCTTTTGCCAACGGCAACAACACGCCGAGGATCGCCCGTATCGATTTGAACTCTTTCAAAACGGTGGAGATCCTCGAAATCCCCAATTCTGCAGGTAATCACTCCTCTCCCTTCATCACTCAAAATACCGAGTATGTAGTGGCGGGAACCCGATTTTCGATCCCCGTGGGGGAAAATTCAGATGTCTCAATTGATTCCTACAAGGATAATTTTAAAGGGTATATCTCTTTTATCGGCGTAAATCCGGAATCGGGAGAGATGAACCTGTCTTTCCAGCTGGAAGCTCCGCCGTTCAATTTTGATTTGGCCCGTGCCGGGAAAAACAAATCTCACGGTTGGTTCTTTTTCTCCACATACAATACTGAGATGGCTCATACGCTTTTGGAAGTAAATGCTTCGCAAAAAGACAAAGACTTCATCATGGCAGTCAATTGGAAAAAAGCCGAGGAATACATCAATGCAGGCAAAGGAGTCATGAAACCGGCCAAGTATGTTCACAACAAATGGAATGAAGAAACACACTCAGCCACTTCAACAACGGTTAATGAGGTTTTGACGCTGGATCCCGCGGTACTGAAGGACATCGTGTATTTCATTCCATGTCCCAAGTCTCCTCACGGTACGGATACAGATCCGACGGGTGAATACATCGTCGGTAGCGGTAAGTTGGCCGCGATCATTCCGGTATTTTCTTTCACCAAAATGCTGGCTGCAATCGAAAACAAGGATTTCGAAGGAGAAGTCAATGGCATGCCGGTACTGAAGTACGAGTCTGTACTTCACGGTGAAGTAGTGAAGCCGGGACTTGGTCCATTGCACACTGAGTTTGACAACCGTGGTTTTGCCTACACCTCCATGTTTGTATCCTCTGAGATTGTGAAATGGAATGTGGAGACGCTGGAAGTGGTAGATCGAGTTCCAACCTATTATTCTGTCGGACACCTCAGCGTGCCGGGCGGTCCTACCGGAAAACCGCACGGCAAGTATATGGTCGCCTACAACAAGATCACCAAAGATCGTTACTTGCCTACCGGTCCAGAGTTGGCCCACTCTGCGCAATTGTATGATATCTCCGGAGATAAGATGCAGCTACTATTGGACTTTCCGACGATTGGTGAGCCGCACTATGCGGAGGCTTTTCCTGCCAGCTTGATCAAAGACCGTCAGGTAAAATTTTACCCCATCGAGAAAAATCAGAGCCCTTATGCACTCAAAGGAGTGAAGGATGCGCGAGTGGAGCGAAAAGGAAATGAAGTCCACGTCTATCTGACCTCCATCCGATCTAATTTCAGACCGGATAATATCGAAGGCGTTCATGTTGGCGACGAGGTATATTTCCACGTGACCAACCTGGAGCAAGACTGGGATGTGCCCCACGGATTCGCTATCAAAGGCGCCAATACCGCTGAGCTCTTGATCATGCCGGGAGAAACATCCACCCTGAAGTGGGTGCCGGATCGTGTTGGAATTTTTCCTTTCTACTGCACGGATTTCTGCTCTGCATTGCACCAAGAAATGCAAGGCTACCTCAGAGTGTCACCCAAAGGAAGCAATCAACCTTTGAAGTTCTCTACTGGAGAAGTTGAATAATTACCCGAATCCTTCCATCGGCTCCTCGTAGAGCCGATGGTATTTACCCTCTCGAAGATGAAAAAGCTCAGTCTTATAAACAGGATCCTGATTCTTTTTTCCGCTTTGCTTATCATTCCGGCTTTTTTTACTCCCCTTTGGCAAATCAATCTCTGGGCTCCCCAGTATCCCGAAGGCCTCAGTATGAAAATCTGGATAGATCGTCTCAGCGGCAATGTAGACCAAATCAACGGAGTCAATCACTACATCGGTATGAAATATATCAGCAATGAAATGTTTCCCGAGTTTACCTATTTGGTCTATGTGGTGGGCGCTTTGGTTGCACTTGGAGTGATTGCGTTTTTGATTGGACGGCGCTGGAGCTTGTATGGTTTCTTGGGACTTATGTCCCTGTTTGGGATTGCCGTGCTGGTGGATATGTATCTCTGGGGCTATGACTATGGCCACCACCTCGATCCCAAGGCGGCGATCAAAGTAGAAGGAATGAGCTATCAGCCGCCATTGATTGGCTACAAAGAACTCCTGAATTTCCTAGCCTATTCTGGCCCTGATATCGGAAGCTGGCTCTTGATCGGAGGCGTGGTACTGTTACTTGCAGCCATCGTCAATGATCGCCTGAGTAACCGATCCCAATCCCCGTCACCCTACAAATAGAAATAAAATGAATCGTTATCTGACTATCCTTTCAATCCTGTTGATTTTGGCTTCTTGTTCCGCAGATCCAAGGCCAATCGCCTACGGACAGGAAGGATGCTACCATTGTAAGATGACACTGATGGATCCCAAGTTCGGGGCGGAGTTGGTGACAGAGAAAGGAAAGGTTTATGTCTTCGACGATGTGAATTGCATGTTGATGTACATGGATTCTGAGGAAGGTGAGTCGCAATCGTTCAAGCATGTATTGGTCACCGACTATCTCAATTCAGGAACGCTCTTGGATGCCAATGTTGCTTACTATCTCAAGTCGCCCGAATTCAGAACTCCCATGGCCAGCGAAATCGTTGCCTTTGGAGACTATAAAATTTTGCAAGAGCATAAGAAAAACAGTGGAGGGATATTTCTCGCTTGGGGGGAATTGACTACGCAGTTCAAATAGCTGATCCGAGTCCCTTTGATACAAGTTAAAATGAAACATGTCTATCTGATTTTATCTGTTTTTATGTTGATTCTAAGTGGGTCAGCATTGGTCTTGGCCGAGGTCATCCGGGTCTCTCCCGGCGAGTCTATCCAAGCTGCCGTAGATCGAGCAGCGCCCGGAGATACGCTAACTATCGCCTCGGGCACCTATCTTGAATCAGGGATTGTGATCCGTAAGCCGCTCGTACTATTGGGGGAAAGGTATCCCGTGTTGGATGGGAATAAAGAAGGTAACGTGTTGTTGATTGCCGCAGAAAATGTCACCATTCAAGGATTGAAGATTGCCAACACGGGGAAGTCTAATCTGGATGACTCAGCGGCGATCAAGTTTTTTGATTCTAAAAACTGTGTCGTCAAAGACAACATCTTGGAGAACGCGTTTTTTGGACTGCATTTTTCCAATTCTTCCGGCATGACCATCATCGACAATAAAATCCATACGGACGCCGTGCGGGAGTTTGATGTTGGCAATGGAATACACCTCTGGAAATGCGAGAACTCTTTCATCGGCAACAACGAAGTCTCAGGACATCGGGACGGGATTTACCTGGAGTTTGTGACGCACACGCAAGCGAAGGGAAATTTTGTGGAAAAGAACATGCGCTATGGCTTGCACTTTATGTTTGCCCACGACAACAGCTACATCCGAAATACTTTCCGAAACAACGGAGCCGGTGTCGCGGTGATGTATACCAAAAATGTTTTGATGAAAGAAAATCGATTTGAGGAAAACTGGGGGCCGAGCTCCTACGGTATCCTGCTGAAGGACATCAGCGATAGTGAAGTCGTTGGCAATATTTTTCTCAAAAACTCCGTCGGTATCTACATGGAAGGCAGCAGTCGAATCAAGTTTACCGGCAATTCCTTTAGCGAAAATGGCTGGGCACTGAAGCTCATGGCGAGCTGTGACCAAAATACATTTTCCGGAAATAACTTTTCCCAAAATACCTTCGACATGAGCTCCAATGGCTCTGTGGTGTTGAATACGCTCAAGAATAACTATTGGGATAAATACGAAGGCTACGATCTGGACAAGGATAAGATAGGCGATGTGCCGTATCGTCCAATCAACCTGTTCAGCGTGATCGTCGAAAAAATTCCAGCTGCAATGATTCTCTGGAGGAGTTTTATGGTGACCCTGCTGGATAGGATGGAGAAGATCCTACCGACCATGACCCCTGATCAGATGATTGATTCGTCCCCTAAAATGCGACCTTATGATTTCGGTTAATTCCCTATCGAAGAGTTTCGGCAAACAAGAAGTGCTGAAGAATTTTGACCTTGTTTTCTCTGCCGGCAACAGCTACGCCATCATGGGGCCAAATGGCAGTGGCAAGACCACGTTGATCAAATCCATCCTTGGAATGGTCTTGCCCGACAAAGGAGATATTCAAATCAAAAGCCAGTCTATTCAGGGAAATGACACCTATCGCAAGCACATCGGCTACATGCCTCAGATCGGTCGATACCCACAGAACATCAAAGTTGGACAGCTTTTCTCGATGATGAAAGACATGAGACCCCAGGTGAAAGACTACGATTTGGATCTGGTGGAGGCTTTTGAATTGGAGAAAATCAACCAAAAAGCAATGAGTACGCTTTCCGGCGGCACGGTGCAAAAAGTCAGTGCTGCATTGGCGTTTCTGTTTCATCCCGAGATCCTGATTCTGGATGAGCCGACTGCGGGTCTTGATCCGATAGCCACCGAAATCCTGAAATCTAAAATTGCCAAAGAGCGAGCTGCAAAAAAGCTTATCCTGATCACTTCGCATATACTGAGCGATCTGGAAGAACTCACCAACCACGCCGTCTATATTTTCGAGGGAAAGGTGTTTTTCGATGACTCTATCGACAGCCTGAAGGATCTCACAAGCGAAGACAAATTTTCTCCCGCCATTGCCAAGCTGATGCAATGGACACTAAACAAACGTCAACCGATACTTGTCTGACCCATGCGAAAGCTTTTAAAATATGCCCTGTACGACATTCTCAAGTCCAGATTTGCCCTCATCTACACCGTGTTTCTCGCCTTGGTGGCGATCTCGACTTACCAGGTGACCGAGGATATGAGCAAAGTCTCCCTGAGTTTGATGAACATCCTGATCATGATCGTGCCCCTGATCTCGGCGGTCTTTGCCACGACACATTTCTACAATAACCTCGAGTTTATCGAACTGATGCTTGCGCAGCCGGTGCGTCGCTCGCAGGTCTTTTTTAGCCAACTGTTGGCGGTGGTCTGCATGCTGAGCCTATCGATTATCCTGGGTTTCGGATTGCCGATGGTGCTTTGGGGTGCAGACAGTAGTTTGATCATGTTGCTGGTGGTGGGGATTATCCTGAGTGCGGTATTTACCGGGTTTGCCTTTTTGGCAAGTGTGCTCACCCGGGACAAAGCCAAGGCGATAGGAATCAGTCTAGCACTGTGGATTTTCTTCTCTCTGGTTTACGATGGGCTGGTGCTGTATATCATTTACACCTTTGCAGACTATCCTTTAGAGAAAGCAACGCTCGCCATGGTCATGCTCAATCCGGTCGATCTGGGGAGGATATTGATGCTTTTGCAGTTGGATATATCCGCGTTGATGGGCTATACCGGAGCGTTCTTTAAGCAATTCTTTTCCGGTAATTTGGGGACAATCCTAGCCATCGGCACCTTGGCGATCTGGATCCTTGTCCCAAACTATGCGGCGATGAGCGTATTCAAAAAGCGGGATTTCTAGAGATTAGGCTTGCCTATTTCAGCATCGGAAAGAGGCGCTTCAGTTCTTCTTTGTCCGGCTGTGTTCCGTACTCGCAGATTTCGAAAGCCTCAGCATATTGGACATTGCCAGCTTTTTTGGCCCCATACCATTCTTCCAATGCTTTGACTACAGCAGGATTCGGAGCAGAAGTTCGCTTCGATTTGAGCCAGGCTTTGCGTTCTTCTTTTCCCGAAGGGATCGGGTCGGAGTCATTGGAGATCCAAGGGAGCCATTCGTAAAACTGCGAAACATGCGCATCCAAAGCCTCAATTTTTTTGTCAATCACCGAGCTGATGTCGATTGCAATATCTGGCTCAAAAGGATTGGGTTTCTGGAAATGATCCTGGTAGTAGAGGAAAACCGGGTTTTTGCGAAGGGGAGGAGTATCTGCGGCGATGTTGGGAACCCCAACCATAAATGCCGCATCCTGCACCAAAATCCCGGTGTAGCGATGGTCAGGGTGGTAGTCGTTGGAGCGGGGAGCAAGGACTACGTCAGCATCCCATTCGCGGATTTTGCGAATGATGTCGAGGCGGATTTCCAAGGTAGGGAGTAGTTCCCCGTCGTGGTTGTCTAAGACGTCATAAGTCACTCCAAGCCGTCTGGCCACTTCCTGAGTTTCCTCATAGCGCCGCTTGGCGAGCATACCGCCGCCCATCTCCATGTGGCCGGCATCGCCATTGGTAACGGAGAGAAATTTAACCTCATGCCCCAGTGCGACAAACAGTGCCGCTGTTCCTCCCGCTTTGATGTCGCAATCGTCCGGATGGGCACCGATCATTAAGATTCGAAGGGGTTTCTCCTGAGAAAAGCCTATGGTGTGTAGGCCGAAGATCAACGCAAAAATCAAAGTCAGGGACGATTTCATAGGATTGGGTTTACGGTGTAAAAAGCTAATAAAAGCCGAGCCGAAAACCTACACGAATCGGCGACAACGCTTTTTGGCATTAGACTATTCTGACTGGAGCGCTGATTGAGTCCAATGTCTCCTGCGAAAAAGATTTACTTTTGGACAAAATAAAATTTATGAAAAAGAGGTTCTTGAACCCCATCGCGCTCATATTTCTTTGGACTGCTTCGTCGGTATTTTTTGTCTCTTGCGAAGAGCCAGTTGAGCAGCCGATTCCCAAAGGAGACGATGGGCAAGTCTTTGCAATCGATACCGATGACAGCGAGATTCCCTATTTGGTGATAGATAGCAGGGGAGCTGGGATCCCGTACGAGCCTGGAGTCTCTGCTCAGCTCAAGATTTATATCGAGAAAAAACTTATCCAAGAACAACCCATCGATATAGAGTTCAGAGGCAAGACTTCTTTTCGTCTTTCGGATAAAAAGGGGTTTAATTTTGAGAGCATCGATGCATCCGGGGAAGGTGTGGATGTTTCTTTTTTCGGGCTACCGGAGGAGGAGGACTGGCGGCTGATCGGACATGTGGTCAACATTCAGGAAAAATTCATCTGGGACCACAGTCTGATTTACAATTTTGTCGGCTACGAGATTTCAAATAGTATTGGGAAGTATGCCAGCCGTGGGAAATTTGTGGAGATGGAGGTTAATGGGGAGTATTTGGGACTTTACTATTTCTGCGAAAAGCTGAAGCGTAGTTCCGAGCGGATCGACATCAAATCGCTGAATTCAAGTTCGACCAATCTGAGTGGTGGATATATTCTAAAGATTGACAAATCAGATGCGGGGCCTGAGCACGATGGGAAACCTATTTCTTATTTCCTGAACAATTGGTCTGACGATGCAGCATATACGTTTCAAAACAGCTTCCGCAGTGAGTTTGATGTCTTTGGAAATCCGTTGCAATTCCCAGCCTTTGGAGATCCATTTCATCCACAGCAATATCTGGAGACATATTTTACCTACGAATACCCAAAAGCTGAAGACATCACCCCAGCACAGAAAGAGTATATAGCAGCCTTTGTCGAGCGCTTTGAGTCAGCGCTGTTGGAGGATGATTTCAACTTGGGTGAGCGAACTTATACCGAGTTTATCGACATCGGCTCTTTTGTGGATTATTTCATCCTCTCGGAGCTAACCAGGAATGTAGATGCCTATCGGATTAGCACTTATCTCGAAAAAGACAGAGATGGAAAGCTGGCTATGGGGCCGATTTGGGACATGAATATTGGATTTGATGAGGGAGGCCGGATACCCATGAATGACTGGGTGGTCAACTATAATGAGTACGCACCAACTGATCCCTGGCAGGTCCCCTTTTGGTGGAGTAGGTTGATGGAAGATCCGGAGTTTAAATCCGCGGTGAAGAATCGTTGGACATCGCTCCGCTTGACTTTTCTCTCTACTGGCCAATTAAACACACTGGTGGACACTACGGTCAACTATCTTCAGCAAAATGGTGCGGTGTCAAGAAATTACGCCAAATGGGACAAAGGTATCGGAGTGAATTACGACCAATCGATCGTTGATCTCAAGAGATTTTTGGGTGAGAGAACAAGTTGGATGGATCGTGAAATCGCTAAGTTTTAGAAAACAGCTATCTGGTTTTCTTCCGAGCAGCAAGATCGAAAACGTCTGATTTCAGATTTTTTTCCGAAATAGTTAGCCCTCAATTTGACACTTAAGGTCGGGCTACTTGCAGAGATTTCGATTAAAGAAAAGTTAGCCGTCAGTGGAAAACTTCCGCGATATTTGAATATTTGAAACTATTTTTGTCAACTTGGGTTTGGGTACATTGTCAATGAACTCGAGGCTTCTCGAAAAACCATTTCTCAGAAGAGCATCATTACGTGAAGAAAATCCTGATTTTATTAAGTTTTTCTATGGCAATCCATTTGGTTGCCTGCACGAGCTATAGCCTCATTTTGTTGAATGCAGAGGAACAGGTAGAGAATGTCGGCATGCAGCAGTTGCTTGAGGAAGAGGTGCTTAAGAAAAGTGATTTCATCCGATCCGCGTTTTTACTCCAAAATCCTTTTCGGGAAAAATTTTTTACTTCCTATTTCAATGAGAATTCCGGCGGATTCTCCAGCTATGTGCAGGAGATCCATGTCCCGCCGCCCAATTTTTTCCCGGTTATATCTTAGTATCCGGTTTCAGAAGCCTTTTCTGAGCTAACATTCTCATTCAAAATTCAAAGTATGACATCTTTATTCAAGCATGTCGGCAAAGATTTGTCGGCGAGCATTGTAGTGTTTTTTGTGGCACTGCCACTTTGCCTGGGCATTGCCTTGGCCAGCGGAGCTCCGCTGTTTTCTGGACTGATTGCTGGAATCATCGGCGGTGTGGTGGTCGGGTCTCTGAGTGGTTCTGCCCTGGGAGTGAGCGGACCAGCGGCTGGGTTGGCGGTGATTGTATTGACTGCCATCGGCACACTGGGGAGTTTTGAGAATTTCCTGTTGGCAGTGATTCTGGCGGGAGCTATCCAGATTGTATTGGGTGTTTTGAAAGCAGGAGTGATCGGCTATTATTTTCCCAGCGCAGTGATCAAAGGAATGCTTGCTGCGATCGGGATTATCATTGTCCTCAAGCAGATTCCCCATGCTTTCGGGCATGATACTGATTTCGAAGGTGACGAAAACTTTGTGCAGGCCGATGGAGAAACCACCTTCTCGGCGTTGACTTCTTTGTGGGATTCAGTGACGCCTGGCGCAATAGTATTATCCATTTTTTCTCTTTTCATTCTGATCTTGTGGGACAAGGTGCTATCTAAAAAACACCAGATATTCAAGTTGATCCCCGGTCCCTTGGTGGCTGTAGTGGTGGGTTTGATCTTCACCAGCGTTGTTCCTCAAGACTCTTACCTCTATATCGGGGCTTCTCACTTGGTTAATGTACCAATTCCACAAAACTTAGACGGGTTTATCGGGCAGTTTACCTTGCCGAATTTCGGAGCTATTACGAACCTCGAAGTCTGGACTGTCGCGTTTACTCTGGCGGTAGTGGCGAGTTTGGAGACTTTGCTCTCCGTGGAAGCGGCCGACAAGATCGATCCGGATAAGCGAGTCACTCCGACCAACCGGGAGCTTTTGGCCCAAGGAACCGGAAATATCCTTTCTGGTTTGATCGGTGGTATTCCGGTTACGCAGGTGATCGTCCGATCCTCTGCCAATGTGATGTCCGGCGGGAAAACCAAGTTGTCGACCATTTTCCATGGGTTGTTTCTGCTCTTGGCAGTGATCTTGATTCCTGCATTGCTGAATAAAATCCCATTGGCGGTCTTGGCAGCGGTTCTGCTGATGGTTGGGTTTAAACTTGCCAATCCGGCCATGTTCAAGTCCATGTACCGATTAGGCAAGGCTCAGTTTCTGCCGTTCATCGTGACGGTGCTCGGAGTGGTTTTTACCGATATCTTGGTAGGGATTTCAATGGGGATGGTCGTTGCTGTGATTATGATTTTGATCGAAAATTATAAAAACTCACATTTCTTGCATGTCGAAAAGAATTCCAGCTCGGATAGCCACGTGACGATGACCTTAGCCGAGGAACTGTCTTTTCTCAACAAAGGGGCTATTTTGCGTGAGCTGAGTAATCTTCCCGATGGGACTTTTCTGGAATTGGATGTCCGAAAGACCATCCGGATGAACTACGACGTGATCGAGATTTTGGACGATTTTACTTCTAAAGCAAAAGAGCGGAACATTCGCATCAAACTAATTACAAACAAAGGGGCGGAGGAAAATCTGGAAAGTTACAGTGCCTATTTCGGCGTCAATGCCCCCGGTTCTTCACACTAAAAACTCAAATAAAATGAACGATTCTTTCTACAAAAGTCTACTAGACAATAACAAAAAATGGGTTGCCACTAAGCTGGATATGGACCCTGAGTATTTCCAAAGATTGGCCAACGGTCAGCAACCACCGTTGCTTTGGATCGGATGCGCCGATAGCCGGGTGCCTGCCAACGAAATCATAGGCGCCCAGCCAGGCGAGGTGTTTGTTCACAGAAACATCGCCAACATGGTCATCCACTCAGACATGAATATGCTCAGCGTGCTTGATTATGCAGTGAATGTATTGAAAGTGAAGCATATCATCGTCTGCGGACATTATGGCTGCGGGGGGGTGAAAGCCGCCATGGGTCAGGATGCGATCGGGCTGATCGACAACTGGATCAGACACATCAAGGATGTCTATCGCTTTCATCATGCGGAACTGAACGAAATCAAAGACGAAGCTGAACGCTTCAACCGATTTGTAGAACTGAACGTGATCGAGCAGGTACACGACTTGGCGAAAACATCTATCGTGCAGGGAGCTTGGCGCAATAACGCCGAACTCACAATCCACGGTTGGGTGTATGGTGTAGGTTCTGGCGTTATCAAGGATTTGGGTGTAAATATCGAGTCTAACGATACTTTGGATGCTGTTTATCAGTTGAATATCAAGTAAGTTCGAGGTATCGAGTACCAAGTGCCAAATACAAAGTAGCGCAGCCGTCTTTGATGCCTCGCTTCATTAAATTACCAGACTCCGGGGCGATTGTTTCCGGAGTTTTTTGTTGACGTGAGGATGGGATTGTCATGCTTCTCCAGACGCTGGACTTAGATTTCTCCGCGGCTCTCCGTCTTTGAGAGAGCTAATTTGATTGACCGCGGAGAAGCCTAAGATGAGAAGATCAATCCGATCACCTGTGGTGTAGTTGAACTGCCTTGCTTCTACGCGTAATCTTCAGACCGGTAGCGATGCTTTTTTTGTAGACATGTGGCGTCATTCCGGTGACTTTTTTGAAGTGGCGGTAAAAACTACTGACGTTTTGAAAGCCATATTCCGAACTGATAGTTTCCAGGGGAAGGCGATCTTCGAGAATTCGCCTACATACGTTCGAAATCCTCACTTCGATTAAAAACTCGAAGAAAGACTTATTGGTCATCTTTTTGAAATACCGGCAAAAGCTCGTGACACTGAGGTTGGCAATGGAGGCCATCTGTACCAGCGTGATGTTTTCCCGGAAATGCTCCATCACATAGGAATAGATTTTTTCCAGGCGTTCCATTTCCGAGAGGTTGTGAAGATGACTAAATGAATAGCCGGGTGAAATGGTTTCGATATCCTGGGATTCCGCAAGGATATTAAGAATCTGAAGGAGGTAAATCAGCCTGTCCAGCTGTGCGGCTTCAAGGAGTGCATCCAGCAGGCGGCTGATTTTTTCTTTGGTTTCTCCGGAGATTTTTAGGCCTTTTTTAGCTTTTTCAAAAAGGATCGGGATGGGCTGTGCCTCGGGGAGTTCCAAGAAGTTTTTGCCCAGACAGTTGGGAGAAAAATGTAGCACCACCGCTTCGGCCTGCACATCGGGGTTACCTTGGAAATATTCCTGACTGCATCTCCAAGAGTGGGGAAGGTTTTCGCCCAAGAGTATCAAATCCCCGTCCGAAAATCCGCTGACTGTCTCGCCAATGTATTGGATGCCTTGACCTTTGATGATGAAATGCAACTCCAATTCCGGATGATAGTGCCACAGCGTACCGAAATTGGGTTTTCGGTCATGTCGGATCGCAAAGGAGTGGGCCAGTCCGATGGGAACTTTGTGAAAATGCGGCTTCATAGCGGGAATTGATTTGAATTGAATACTGCCAATCCTGCACCGATGGACTATGCTACGCGAAAAATTCATGATAAGATCGTATAGTTTTTTGCTAAAAACAGATAAATCGGCTACCCCGTAAATGCTCATCTTTGCTTGATTTATCGGCAAAAATCCAAACACACATGACTGCAAACAGAACGATACAAGTGGTGGCTAGCGGCGACCTTCGCCTCTCCTCCAACCGCGTGGGCTGGAAATATCAGGAAGCCATGGAAGCTAAATTGGCCACTGCGCTGCATAAGCTGGGTTTCGAAATCCACCGCGGTCACCCAGTCGATCCGGTGAAGCAGCATGGATTTATTGACTCTCAAAAGATGGGGCTGGAGGTTTTTCGCAACCTCGACCCTCAGGCTCCGATCATCGTGGCGGAGAGCGTTTGGCAGTATTCCCACCACGTACTTCCGGGCTTGACTACGCACAAAGGGCCGATTCTCACCCTGGCCAATTTTGACGGTTCGTCCTCAGGGTTGGTCGGTTTGCTCAACCTCAATGGTTCTTTGACTAAGGCTGGTGTAGCGTATAGCACGCTTTGGAGCGTTGATTTTGAGGATGATTTTTTCGTGGGAAAATTGGAAGAATGGCTGAACAATGGCGTGATCACTCACGACGAGTCCCATGTGGTACCTTTCGGATCTATTGCTGTGGATACGGCAGTGAAGGCGGAGGCAAACGCTTTCGCCGCGGATTTCCAGCGGAAAAAAGCGATCATGGGCGTCTTTGACGAAGGCTGCATGGGCATGTTCAATGCCATCGTGCCTGATAAATTGTTGAATGCACTTGGGCTGTTCAAAGAGCGTCTGAGCCAATCTTCGCTCTATGCCGAAATGCTCAAAGTCACTGATTCCGAAGCTGAGGAAATACTGACTTGGTTGCTGGCGAAAGGCATGAAATTCAACTGGGGGACAAACCCGGAGACTGAATTGACTAAGCAGCAAACGCTGGAGCAGTGCAAGATGTACATCGCAGCGCTTCGAATTGCCGATGAATTTGGCTGCGAGACGATTGGTATTCAATACCAGCAAGGTCTGAAGGATCTCGTTGCCGCCAGTGATTTGGTTGAAGGTCTTCTTAATAATGTCAATCGACCGCCGGCATTCAGTCAGGACGGAAGAGAGCTTTTCGCAGGCAAGTCCATGCCTCACTTCAACGAGGTGGATGAATGTGCTGGAATTGACGCGCTGATTACCACGCAGCTTTGGGAGAAACTCGGGCTTTCTCCGGAAAATACACTTCATGACATCCGTTGGGGAGAGAACTTTTCCCTGAATGGAAAAGAAGAGTTTGTCTGGGTCTTTTTGATCTCAGGTGCAGCTCCGCCGGAGCACTTTATCGGAGGATATGCCGGTGCCGAAAGCGACCGACAGCCGCCGATGTATTTCCAAAAAGGGGGAGGTAGTTTGAAGGGAGTTTCCAAACCGGGGCCAATCGTATGGAGTCGAGTTTATATAGAAAATGACCAGCTTTGCGCTGATTTGGGAGTAGGCGAAGCGGTCTTCCTGCCAGAGGCAGAAACGAAAAGACGCTGGGACGCAACGACTCCAGCCTGGCCGATCATGCACGCGGTGCTGCCGGGAATCACCCGGGATCAGATGATGGGCAAGCACAAGGCCAACCATATTCAGGTGGCCTACGCCGTAGATCAAGCCTCTGCAATTCACGCCGCTAAACTTAAAGCAGAGGTGTTTGCAGCCTTGGGGATGAACGTATTTTGGTGCGGGGAAAGGCCGTAGGCATGGTTCAGTCGCAGAGATGCGTGAATGAGTAACAAGTAGAAATACGCTGGAATCAAGATATCGAACTTTCCGACTTAAACTAAAAAACAGATTTGTAAATGATCCGTGGTTAGGTGTGAAAAAGTGAATTGACTGATGGAAGCGTTGAATGGTCTACTCTTTAGATTTCGGATTTATCCCGAATCAGGATTTAAAATGAAAAAGGAGGGAGCCTGTCCCGGCGAGTGTGGGAGGAATTTTTCCCAAGAAATCTCACCAGTGAACTGTCGAAAGTTCATAGACGGAAGATTACCCTCATGACCTAAGTTGTACTTGCCTGATCAAAAGATCATACAGAACCAAACCTCCTTTGATTCGAAATGGCACAAACTTGGTCTCGCACGCTAGCAAGAAAGAACCTCAAGCGATTCTGCCAAGGTGCAGACAAAGTTCGCATGCAGGCCTTGATTACTTTCGTAGATAAAGTCGCGGAGGCTTTTGCTCGGGTAGGTAGAGAAGTCCCCAACGATTGTCAGTCGGATGCTGTAGGTCTAAAACTTCTGGAGTACGTCTCCGGCCAGACCCGTCTTGGGGTCAAAAAAATCCGAACTGATGTTTTTGGCGTTGAGGATGACTTTATCGAAACCTTGAAAATACAAATCACCCGTCAGATCCAAGCCCTCTTCGGCGCTATTAAGGATTACCGGATCCGAGATTATTTCTGTTATCGTTGCGCCGGCGACGCAATGAGTTTCAAAAGCCATGTCTGGCTTGGTCAACTGGTTTTTCCCTTAAAATAAGCGAAGATCGCCATCGAATGTCCGTGTCCGAGGTCAAACTCTTCCTTGAGCCATTGGATGACCTGGCCGGCTTTGACTTCGGGCTTGAGAATTCCGTTTTCCAAAAACCCTTTTTCGGTGGCTAGTTCCTTTAGGGCATCCGGTGACTTGCCGGTTTTGGTTTGCACGTTGTCGAGGTAGGCTTGAAAGGACATGGCAATGTGGGGTTTGTGAAGCAGTTTTCTAAAATCTGAATTTATTATCCGGTAGTTCAAATATACTCTTTGCTTTACCGGATTTTGGTTGCGCTTTGCGTCCATTTGGTGGGGGATTACGTCAAGGCAGGTTTCCTCTTTTTGAAAAGAAAGGCAAAAAAATTCTGAGCGAGACGATCACTGCTTGTCAGGATTGCACCCGAAGATTACCTTGTTATTCCATTCAGACCTATACCATGAAGCGTTGTTTTTCCATCACTATTCTACTACTTCTTTTTGCCTTTAAGTATCTCTCTGCGCAAGATTTGAAAGTCCTGTATGAGTCCAATACGCTAAAGATCGAACAAATCAGCCCGAATACATTTGTCCACGTCAGCTACCTGAGTACCGAAGACTTTGGCAAGGTAGCCTGCAATGGGATGATCGTAGTCAACGGGCGAGAGGCGATTGTATTTGACAGTCCGACCGATGCAGAAGGTAGCGAGGAATTGATCACTTGGCTGGAGCAGGAAAGAAAAGTGAAGGTGACCGGAGTGGTCGCTACCCATTTTCACGACGACTGCGTGGGCGGCTTGGACGGGTTTCACTCCAAAGGGATTCCTTCCTATTCTTCTTTGAAAACCATTGAACTGGCGAAGGCGGAGGGGAATCTCATTCCGCAAAACGGATTCAAGAAAAAGCTGGTGTTGAAAGTGGGGAGCCTAACAGTGGTTAACCGGTTTCTGGGAGAAGGGCATACCCGAGACAATATCGTGTCTTATGTGTCAGCGGATCGGGTACTCTTTGGAGGCTGTCTGATCAAGGAACTCAATGCGGGTGTCGGCTATCTTGGAGATGCCAATACGTCCGCTTGGTCGGAAACGGTAGAAAAAGTCAAGACAAGCTTTCCGGAGGTTCGAACGGTGATACCCGGTCATGGAAAGATTGGAGATATAGCACTTTTGGACTATACCATCAAGCTTTTTAGAATAAAATAGCTGAAGGTGCGACCGTCCGTAAACCACAGAACTTCCCACGTCTTCCGGGTAGGTTCGTGCAATAAGCTTCCCTTTATTTTTCCGGTGATGGTGAAGCATATGATTTCTTTTAGTTAAGGCGGGACGTGATTCAACTGAATCGGATTTGGGCAGTTCGGTCACTAGAGTCTCGATATTCGCGTTTTTCAATCAGGGGCTAAGGCTGAGAAATTTAGCGCTAAGCCATAAAAGCGACAATATCCAGGACTTTTCTGCCCAACTTCTGATCCCCCTTGATATCGACAATGTCCAGCACAGCTTCTGGTTTCCAGCTTTTGGAGAAAAGCTTCCAAGCGGTATCAGGTTCCATGGTGACCAGTGTAGTACTCTCTGCGAAAGCTTCCTTGCGAAGCATCCAAATGTGCTCCGTTCGGATTAGGCTCCATGTTCCTCCGATTTCGGAGCTGATCTCCAATGAGACGACTGTTCCGGTTGGGTAGATGATATCTCTAAAAGTGTGTGGAAAAGCCTGCATCAGGCTGTCCAGAAAGGGATGAAAAAACTCCCTTGTCATGATTCCAGGCTTGGCGACAGCTTCACGGATTTGCTGCTGGTGGAGAAACTTTTCCGTATACTCACGAGCGATGTGAAACCAGTTGGGAGATCGGTCTTGTCCAGCCCAAGCGACTGGATATAGGGCGTCCTCCCAAGGATCCAAGGTTTGGAGATGTTCAAAATAGTCCTTTCCGCTGGCTTCCAGCATGGTGGTCAGAATCTGAGGACTTACGCGTTTCATCGCTTTGACCCAAGAGTGATTGAGGGAATTGAGGAAGTCTACCAAGTCTTGGTAGGAATCCATCCTCTCCGGTTTTTCTCCAAAAAAATGATCACGAGAAGTGGAAAGTGAGCGTAGGTTTCCGTCAAGGAGGTGAGCTGCCACGTCCTTGACAGTCCAAAGCTTGGCGACAGTCTGGGCATTCCACTCCTCCTCAGTCAGTGAGCGGAGCAGCTCGATCAGCTTTAGATCCAAAGCTAAAATTAGGTCGATGGTCTCGATGGGAATGATTCTGTCCACAATGGATTTGGCTTAGTTAAACCTTAATTCATCTTCGCCGATTTCTCGGCTTACATTTGATTTCAGCTAAAGTTCGGTGATCTTTTTCACACTCTATCACCTTCAGCTTTGATGTGCGGCGAAAAAAACCGTCGTCGAAATTTCCCTAAAAATTATGCGGCTATAAATGACTTGGATTCGCAGAGATTATTAGGAACGAATGATAATATGTTGACTCATAGGGTGAAACAAGTAATTCTTTGAATTTTTTTTCATCGTTTTTAAAACTATATCGGCACTAGCTGGTTCTCGATACACAACCAATAACCAACTACAATGAAAAATTTAAAATTAAACTCAACAAAGTATTTCACGCTTGCTTTAGCACTTACCATGTTGTTAGGCTTTTCTTCCTGCGAGGATGACGATACGATGCCGGAAGCGGATGATATCGTCGACGTGTTGGAAGATGATTCGAATTTCACAACACTATCTGCAGCAATAGGGGTTGCTGGACTAGATGGGGCACTCCGTGGAACCGGCCCATTCACCATTTTTGCCCCTACTGATGCTGCATTCGGAGATTTTCTAGTAGACAATAGTCTGACGGCTAATGATTTACTTGGAAACGCAGACTTAGCGGACATCTTGAGCTATCATGTTGTTGCGGCAGACGTTCCTTCATCAGCCGTAGCGGCAGGACCTGTTACTTCATTGACAGGAGATAAATTTTATGTGAGTGTCGATCCTAACGGAGGAATTTGGATCAATGGGAATACTATGATCACAGCAGTGGACAAGATGGCTAGTAATGGTGTCATCCATACCCTGGACTATGTGATCACAGCGCCTACGATGAATATTGCAGAGATTGCTATTCAGAGTTCCACCTCTTCTACTCCGCAGTTTACGCAACTGGTTGCGGCGCTGTCCAGAGCCGGGCTAGTCGATGCAGTAAGTGGCGGCGATACTGATAATCTGACGGTTTTTGCACCTACCGACGCAGCCTTCCAGAATTTGTATACCGATCTAGGTGTAAATGGGGTGGATGAAATCGATGTGGATTTACTGAGAAATGTACTCCTATATCACGTAGTTCCAGCCCGAGCATTTTCACAAGATTTACGTGACGGAGCAAGTCTTCCGAGCCTTTTGACTGGGCAGACGTTGTCGGTGGATCTTCCAGGATTGATGATCAATGAAAGTAGTTTGGTGCCGTCCCTGCTTAATATTCACGCTACCAACGGTGTCATTCATGTAATTGACAAAGTACTATTACCAGCGTAAAATGTGATGGGGTTTAGTGTGGAAGCGGGTTTCTTCGGAAATCCGCTTTTTTCTTAGGGGAGTACTTTCGAGTGTTGACGGATGAGGGATAGCAATATGATAAAGCCGCAGGATGATCGCGGTCTTAGTCTTACTAGCGCTTACTTAAAATTCAACTAAGCTTCTATAATTGATTGATTCATGCCAAGATCAACGATTCTTGTCTCTAGGGAAAGGATCAGCTCTTTTTCGAATGAAGCTAAATGTGTCAATCACTCCGCTTTCAGGTTCAACCTATAAAGTGAATTTTGTCGTCCTCAATTTCGGACAAGTCAGCCACTTTGGATTCTGCGATTTCGAAAGTATTTGCATCGTGCGGATTCATTCGTCTCTTGTTCAGTCCTCGTTCGTTAGGTTGGCCCGACTCGGTGATCTGATCTTCAGTGAGACCTTCGTTATAAACCGAAATGAAGTAGTTGTCTGTCACTAACATTCCAGGCAGATTTCCAGCATTTTTTTCTGTGAAAAAAAACTGCTTAGCTTGATCCAGCGGAACGGGTTCAAGCCACATGCTGCGCATGTGTTTATTTCACCCTGACGTATTTCTCGATAATTGTCTGATCTACGCCCAATTCTGGGATAGCTTCCAAACCGGTTTGGATCAGCGTATCCTGCTCGATCGAGACGGTAAATTCGAATTGATGCCCTTCCCAATCCCGATGGTTGAAGTAGTCAAGCTGCTCGATATAGGTGTCATCGTTGAGGGTGTATTTGCCGGCGCCAGCGGAAAACATCGCCGTGGAGTCCTGGCCCTTGTTCAGGTCGTGGCTGATAAAACTGAAATGCGTCTTGTTGATAATCTTGATGAATTCTTGATTTCGCGTATAATCTGTGATCGTCGTGTCATTTCCACGGATAGTCGTGCCGGAGATCAGTTTCCAAGTGCCGACGAGGGAGGGTCCTGCTTCGGGTACTTGTTCGTTTTGGGTGGGAGGGGAGCAGGCGAGCGTGATCGCTGCGAGGGAAAGAGCACATACAAGATGTTTCAAGAGGAAGTGATCGAGTTTTATATTTTCAAAAGGACTGTTGCGGCTTTGTATTCATCTTTTGGGTGATGTCTCTCAGTGCAAGGTCGAGTTCTTCTGCCGATACCTCCAGGGTTTGGAGGAGCGTGAGCTCCTCGGGTTTGTCCAGGTTTTCGGAGTCCTGCAGCAAGCTTGCAATTCCCATGATGCGGGCCAGAGGTGCCCGTACGAGGTGCGACTGTTCGGAAGCGAGTTCTTTGAGTTGCGAGTTGTGAGCCTCCAGCGCCTTGAGAAATCGCACCTCTTCGGTGATGTTTTGGAAGGCAACGATGTATCCCGGAGCCTCGTTTTTGCCAAGCTGAGTGCGTATTCCATAGCCTCGGATGATGATTTCCTCGCCTCTTTTGGTGAGGATGTGTTTTTTGAATACGAAGTCCCTCCGCTGGGTAGCTTCGGCTATCGACCCCAAGGTAATCGCATCCTCCTGCCGCCTCGGCTCCGGTGTATAGTGGTTGATGGGTTTGCCAATCAATTCCTCTGCGGTATAGCCTGTCATTGAGAGGATGTTGCTACTGACCTGGGTGTAGATGCCATCGGTGTCGAATTTTAGGATACCCAGGTTGGGGTTGGAAAAGAGGAGTTCCAGCTCGAGTTTGCGTCGATTGATGCTATCAGTCAGCCTCTTGATGAGGAAATAGAGCATCAGACAAGTGATGCCAACATAGAAAAAACCTTTGTACAGCTGGAATTCGGATAGTTTCCGGATGTCGTCGTTGAACAAGTGCGCCAGGAGTGTGTCGCTGAACAATATCCAAGCGATACCGACTCCCAAATAGGTCAGCGAAATTGCTTTGGCGGAATGGAGGAAGAAATTCTTTGGCATAACACCTCAACTGAAAACTCCGGGTAAAACAAGGGAAGCTGAGGTAAATAAAGTAAAAAAATACGCCAGAACGCAAACGTTTTCTCAGTCTGCGGCCGTCTCGTACAAAATTCACGCCCCTAGGTCGAAGCTACTTAGCCTTCAATGCATCCCCGTCGAAGCGGATTCCTTCCCAGCCTTTGACCATGAAGTTGCGGATGTTTTGATGATCAGTTCCTTCGGGATTGCCCAACACATCTACGCGATAATAGTCTCCGAAAAGTGCCAGCGTTTGGTCCGCTGTGAGGCCGTTTAGCTTTGCAAAGGAGAAAACCTTGCAGCTTCCGTTGTTTTGTCCCGCTTCGTTGACCGTCGTATTGTTTAGAAATCGGGTAGGGGTGAAGTCGTAATTGGCGTCGATGTATTCGATGACTTCGGGGAAGGTGATCGTTTCGGGATGGGCCTCGATGGCTTGCAGTAGGTTCATTTTTATTGTGATTTTACTGCAAATTGGGATTTTTTTTACCAGAAAATTGACTTCAAAAAGTATTTTCCGTCTTCTCTGCTGAATCCAACATATTGAGTTTGGTACAGCTCGGAGATTCCCAACCCCTTATTAGTTCCGTTCAGGTAGAAGTCTGAGATTTCAATTAGGAAGTTCTTGGGTCACTTTTTCTTTGATCTGAAAGCTCTTATCCGATTTGGCGACCAGGCCAGATTAGTGCTCGCCATCAATCCGCTCGAGAAACCGAAAAGCCAGCGAAGTTCCGACGATCCAATTCCGATCTGTAGGCAAATTTTCCGTTGGGAATATGTCGTCTTTACTTCCTAGCCAACGAACTTCCAGACGCCAATTAATCCACTGAGTAGGTGAGTAGTCCAGATTCCAGGAAAACCCGCTTGTTCGAAATCCATTCGGCGTGTCTGTTGAGACGATGACTCCGTTGGCATCTTGGTAGTATTCCGCTCGGAGTGCTGTTTTCCATATTTGATTGAATGCAAATTGGGTGATTATTGTCGGACTAAACCAGACATCGTAGCTTGAGCCACCTTTCGTTTGCTGTTGCGCACCGATGTCAAAGCCAGCGATTAGAGTCATTCGATCGCTTACTTGAATAATACCATAGGTATTGCTGAAGTATCTCATTCTTCTTGTGCTATCAGGGTCGTCGGTTCCCAGAAAGGTACTCCAGTTGAGTGTTACATTCGTTTTCGGACGATAGCTTACTTGCGTACTAAAGGAAGGTAGCGAATTTCCCTCCAGACGCTGGATTCGTTGCCAGCCGTTCACTACCAACCCGGCAACTTCCCAATTTTCATTCAGGCGAAAAGACAATTTGGCACCCGTGAGAAAATAGGGGGAGTTTTCTGCCAACAGTGATCGGGTCAATGTCTTGTCGTCCATTGAAATCGCGCTTTCGAAGCCGATCGGCGAAGGTAAAATGCCCATATCCAGCCACAGACTACTGCTTTTATTGAGCGATATCCCAACGCTGGCTTCGGCAATACTTTTCAAAACCCCTGGCTCTTTGGCATAGTTATCATTCGGATAGGTTCCCGTTTGGAGTGCGAGACTTGCCCTATAGCGGGCTTGGCTAAGGTTCACTTTCAGCAGCCCTAAGTTCAGATTGAACTCGTTGTGCCGATTGTGATTGTATAAAAAAGACTGACGAGAAGTTCCTGTGGGTTGATTGAAATCATAGACGTAAAACAAATCTGCAAATCCAGAGAAGTAGACGGCTGGTTTTTCCTGCCAATCCGACTTCTCCTGCGCCGAAACCCGTAAACTAACCAACGTCAGGAGTAAGAGTGTATTATACCGCAAGATCCGTCTCATCCGCTTTTGATTTGAGTTCGCTTCGACTGGCAAGTATCGCCAAGGCGAAGGTAAGCACACCCAATCGTCCTACAAACATTACAAAAATGAGGACGATTTTACCCCAATAACTCAGGCTGCCGGTGATGTCTGTACCCAATCCCACCGTACCGATCGCCGAGGTGGTTTCGAATAGAATCTGGCTGGAATAGACTCTTTTCAATCGAGAAATCTGCCCCGCTCATCCATTACTTTTTGGTAGAAAAGGACTCTTTGATTTATCTTACCAACATGAAATTTTCTTTGAAACTCGGCATACTTCCCGCGCTTGCTGGGACTTTTTTCTTTGGCAGTCCTATTTTGGCTCAGGACAAGAAACCCAATATTGTTTTCATTGTCGTGGATGATTTGGGATATCATGACCTAGCCGTAACCGGAAGCAAATTCTACGAGACACCCCATGTGGATCGCTTAGCAGAGCACTCCTACCAGTTTGTGCAGGGCTATTCCTCCTCGCCCGTTTGCAGTCCGGCACGTGCCAGCCTGATGCTTGGAGTGACTCCTGCAAGGCATGGGATTACCGATTGGATAGGTGCCGCCGAGGGCGAAAACTGGAGAAAAGCCGGAAGATTTACGAAGCTTTTGCCGCCAAAGTACTCACACCAGTTGGATGCAGATATGACAACCCTGCCGGAAGCGTTAAAAGATGCCGGATACCAGACATTTTTTGCAGGAAAGTGGCATTTGGGTTCTGAAGGATCCTATCCAGAAGATCATGGGTTCGAGATCAATGTTGGGGGTTATCAGTCCGGCAGTCCAATGGGAGGGTATTTTGCTCCCTACGAGAACCCAAAAATGACGCAGGGCCCCGATGGAGAAAATCTCAGCATGCGGCTGGCCAAGGAGACGGCGCAGTTTATCGAAGGCAGTCATGACCGACCTTTTTTCGCCATGCTTTCTTTTTACGCCGTGCATAGCCCGATCCAGACGACTGAGGAGAAGTGGGCTAGATTTCGTGCCAAAGCAGTTCAGGCCGGGGTAGCTGATCAGGGTTATGAGATGGAGCGTCGACTGCCGATCCGGATCGTGCAGGACAATCCCGTCTACGCTGGCTTGGTGGAGGCTATGGATGATGCGGTGGGTCGGGTGATGGAGGCTTTGGAGAAAAGTGGCTTGGCCGAAAACACGGTTGTCGTCTTTACTTCAGATCACGGCGGAGTAGCTTCGGGAGATAATTTTTCTACTTCAAATCTCCCGTTGCGTGGAGGCAAAGGTTACCAATGGGAGGGAGGCCTGAGGGTGCCGTATTTTGTCCACCTGCCCGGACAGACCAAGACTAGAAAAGTGACGACACCTGCGTCCGGAATCGACATTTATCCGACACTGTTGACTTTGGCGGGAGGGAAACCCAACGCGGCGATCGAAGGGATCAACCTGTTGCCGGCGATGCAGGGGAAAAAGGTGGCCGAAAGAAATCTTTTTTGGCACTATCCGCACTACGGCAATCAGGGCGGCGACCCCAGTTCGATCATTCGTCAGGGCAAGTGGAAGCTTATCCACTATTGGGAAGACGGTCACGAGGAGCTCTATAATCTGGAGAAAGATCCGGGGGAAAAGCAAGATTTGGCGCAGCACGAGCCTAAACTCGTGCAGGAGCTTTCGGGCACACTACTAGCTTATTTGGAACAATCAAATGCAAATCGGGCGGCACCAGATCCGGTCTACGATTCGGAATCTGAAAAAGCCTATTTGCTAAAAGTGAGAAACGAACGCTGGCCTGCGTTGGAATCCGACCGAAAAGCCATGCTCCAGCCCACTTGGATGCCTAATGCTGATTGGTGGGGAAGTAAGGTGACGAGGGATTGAACTTACATTTCGCCCCGCAACCACTTTTGGTTTTTTCTTTCCTTTTTGAGGCGTTCGGATTTGGCCTTCACTCCGGTTTTGTTTCGATCCGAATTAAATACGATGTGCATCTCGGTCAGCCAGGAATCCTGACGAATCATCATTCCGTCAAATGGACAGCCCGGATGCCCGCAGTTGTGCTTGGAGTGATCGCCGAAATTGCGGTGCTTAATCTTTTTGTCGGAAAGGATCCGTTCTTGGTTTTTCCGAATCTCATTCCAAACCTGCCGCTCATCCGCCACCGTGAGCTCTTCTCCCAGAGTGGTTAGCTCAAAATAAGTTCTGGGATCTTTGACTTGCAGAAATTCAAAGGTCTTTCCGAAAAATTGGTTGGCATAGTTTCGAACTTCCAATCGGTCTGCCAAGTCAAGATTGTCGTTTTCGCAGATTGAGCGATAGAGGCCCAGCGTATTAAAATCGGAATAGTCCCCGTGACGGTCAATAAAGTAGAAATACTCGGATTTGCTCAGTTCGTTAAACTTGCGGTCGATCTTCATGGGGATTTCTTTTGACTTGAAATGAAAGATAGGGGAGAGGAGTGGAAATAGTGCGAAATCCTACTGCAATTACCTTCCCAACTGCTGGATATCGCTAATTTCCAGCACTTGCTTGCTATAGCCCTGGGTTACGGTTTTAATCATCGCTTTGCCGACATCATTGAGTGAAAGCGTTTTTTTGGGCATGAAAAAAGACAGCATTGCGATAAGTGGTCTGTAGATTCCTTTGACGTTTTTCTGTCCGGGCGCAGGTGTCATGATTCCCGGACGGAAATTGTACTGACCCCGGAAAGGCAGCTTCATTAGCTCGTTTTCTGTTTTACCCTTCACTCTCGCCCACATGGATCTGCCTTGTTCGCTGCTGTCTGTGAGCGCTCCTGTCACGAAGTCAAATACCATCTCCGGATTGAGTTCCGCTAGGATTTTGGCAAAATGAAGTGTGGTAGTCTGGGTGATATGCGTGTAGTCGGCTTCGTTCATCCCCACCGAGCTCACACCCGCGCAATAGAAGCAGGCGTCAAATCCGGTGAGATTTTCCCGATAGGTATCAATCTGGAGAAAATCCGAAACCAAGAGCTCTGAGAATTTCGGATGGGAAATGGAGTAGGGCTTTCGGCTGATGCTGAGCACTTCAGAAACTTGGTCGTTTTCTAGGCATTCCAGCAGGACACCTTCGCCGACCATTCCTGTCGCGCCGGTAAGGATGATTTTGAGGGACATAAGCTTTGAGAGTTTTTTGGGAGAAAACCCAATTTACGCAATAGCTCGGAGGAAGCCAGAGAAGTCCTGTATAGCTAGCTGGAAGGTTCCTTTAACGTGTATTGAAGATTACTCGTTGAGCGATTTGACTTCGTTGACCAGTTTTTCGTGGCTGACTCCGAGACCCTCTTGTTGGTAAGCCAAAATGCCGTTTTTATCAAAAACACTGATAATGTTTGTGTGTGAAAAATCGATAGGAGAGATCTTTTTATACTTCATCGAGAGCACGTTGGAAAACTCCCGCACATCATCTTCCGCGCCTTGTAGCAAGATCCACTGGTCGCCTTCGAGCTGTTGTTCATTGGCGTAGGCTTTTAGCTTTTCAGGGGTGTCTGTTTTTGGGTCGATGCTTACGAGTACGAATTTTGTGCTAGGGTTATCCGTTTTTTCCTTGATATTTCGCATATCCGCAACGAGCCGGGGACAGGCAGCTTCGCAGGAAGTATAGATCATCACGATGATAAGCACATCTCCTTTCAGATCCGACAGCGTAATGGATTCGTTATCCTGCGTCTTCCAGGAGGAAGTCAGGTTAAAAATGGATTCTTCCGAGATCCCGTCTTCCTCCAGGACTGGTTCTTCGATTTCGGCCACGTTGACCAGTTGCATCTTACAGACGGGACAAGTGCCGAGGTGATCGTAGGTTTTGTGCTCCTCACATTTCATCGGGCAGGCGTAGGCCTCGGGTTTGGATTTCGACTGGCAGGCTGCAAAGAATGTAAAAATGCAAAACAGCGGTAGGAAGGATCGGAAGTTCATGAGTCTAGTTGGTTTTGGCACAGCGAAAGCCGAGGTTTTGGATGTTGTAATTGGCCTTGATACTTCCCCGAAACGCATAGCGCATAAATGCCGCATAATCTCTTAGGTTGCTAGCGTTGATGGCTGAGCCGGCACAGAAAAGATCGCGATCCGCGTCTCCGTCTTTTCGGGATTCACCTGAGATTAAGACGCTGTTGAAGTCGCTGGTCCATTCCCAAATCAGGCCATGCATGTCATAGATCCCCCAATAGTTCTTGTAGGTGCTTTTAGTTGGCTTTGAATAGGTGTTGGGCGTTTCGTAGCTGGCTACTATCTGTTGATTGAAGGCACTGTCATTTGCAGCATTGGCCTTGGTCTCGCTGGCTAAGGCAGCGAGCTCCCACTCGTCAATGGTCGGTAGCCGCTTGCCTAGACAGGCACAATAAGCTTTTGCTGCAAACCACGAAACATTCGTCACTGGAGCGAGTGGGTTCATATTTTCTCCCAAACTCAAATCAGTCTTCCAGTTTATCAGGTAGGCTGCATCCGCAAATATTCCTTTGACTTTTGATTTTTGCCATTCCGGATAGTTATTGACGAAGTCCAAATACTGCCCGTTGGTGACTGCATGCTCATCGAGTAGAAAATCATCCACCCAGATTTTGGCGGTGTCCAAGCCGTAGAGGGGGAGGGTATATCCCCCTTTGACAGGCTTCATTGCGGTGGAGGTCTGTCCTAGTATATCCTGAGATAGGATTGCCAAAGCAGATACTGCCAGTAAAAATCTGAGTGGACTCATTTAATGCGTGCTTTTCACTTTGGTGACCATGCTAGGTGTGACTTCTGTGCCGTTGTTTCCCCAACTGTTGTACACGTAGGTGAGCACATTGGCTACTTGTTCGTCGGTCAGGGTCTGGGCGGTCATTACGGAGTTGTAGGTTTTGCCATTTACGGTGATTTCGCCGGTTTTTCCATGCAGCACGATGCTGATCGCTCGATCCACGTCCGCATTTAAGTAGTCGGCATTAGCAAGCGGTGGGAAAGCATTCGGAATACCCTGTCCATTTTCTTGGTGACAAGCAAGGCATGTTTGGGCATATAGGCGTTTTCCAATTTCGATTCTTTCGGATAGAGAGCCGGCAGTAGGAGCTTCGGGAGCACCCTGGTCGCCTGGCATGGTTTGGATCGCACCGCCCTCCGGCTGATAGATTCCTTCTTGGATCGTCCCAGAGTACACTTTTTCATTTTCCGGGCCGGAGACCTTCAGCATGCCTAAGGCTCCCTTGTTGAAAGCACGGAAGATCGCATGGTCTACGAGCACCAAAGTGCCGGGTGCTTCGACTTTAAACTCGACGATAGCAGCGCCTCCGGGGGGAATGAGTGTCGTTTGGATATCATGATTGACGAGTTTGCCACCTTCGACGTGAACTCTGTCAAAGATCTCTCCAATCACGTGAAAGGCCGAACTGAGGTTTGGGCCGCCATTTCCTACAAACAATCGGATCGTTTCGCCCACTTCAGCGGTGATGGCATTGTCTCCGGTGAGTGCATCGGTACTGCCGTTGAAGACCACATAGTCAGCGTCTTCGTCCACGGCTTTTTGCATATCAAAAGGCTGGAGTCCGGGTTCGCCGTTGTTTCCTTTGGTGTAAAAGTCACCCTGCATGATGTAGTATTCCTTGTCTACGATCGGGTACCCACCAGCTGGCTCGACCAAGATCAGTCCGTACATGCCGTTGGCGATGTGCATGCCGACTGGTGCCGTGGCGCAGTGGTAGACATAGAGTCCTGGATTGAGGGTTTTGAATGAGAAAGTGATTTCGTGCCCTGGGGCGACGAAGGACGAGGAAGCTCCACCTCCGGGCCCAGTCACGGCATGCAAGTCAATATTGTGGGGGAGTTTGTTGTTGGGGTGATTTTTCAGAGTAAACTCCACCTCATCTCCCACGCGAGTGCGGATAAAGCTACCCGGCACGCTTCCCCCGAACGTCCAATAGATATAACTCACTCCGTTGGCCATCTGACCTTCCTGCTCGAGGATCTCCATGTCTAGGATGACTTGCTTGGCGGGTCGACTGCCGACAGGTTCCGGTACATGCGGGGGACTGGTAAGTTGTGCATTGATCTTGCCGGAGATTTCGATCGTCGTATTGTCAGTGCTTTCCTGATTGGGTGATCCACTACAGGAAAAAAGTAATCCCACGCCGCTCAAGAGCAGGATTTGCGATAGGGTTAAGATGGGGGGCTTTTTCATATTCAAAATTTGAAGTGAAATGATCGTGTTATTTTGGGGGTATTCGAATTCGCTTGGGCTTATCCGGGAGATTTCGATTGAAAATTCCGAGATAATGGTGATGCGTTGACTTTGAAAAAGTAAGCATTCAGAGAATGAATAAACATGAGATTAGTGTGAAAAATCCATGATTATTCTCATTGATATTCTGGAGATTAGGATTCGGAGTTCTGCGAAAATTTAAGGGAGTTGTCATGACCCAGTACAGATTTTTTCCAGCCTGCGGATGTCAATCGGGCGGTTTGGGTGTAAAGCTGTCGGCTTCCGATTGTTTTTAAAAGTACACGCTAGGCAATCCCTTTTCTTTTAAAGATCAGGGAGAAAAGTCCAAGAATGGGCCCGATGGCAAGGAGCAAATAGAGGTACTGTGAATCGATCCTGTCGGTAAAAAAGCCGATGAACTGAATGCTGACTATGGTGATCGCAAAACCGATGCAATTTACAATCGTAAGAGAAGTGCCACGCGACTTTTCCGGTGCATTTTTGGCTATCAAAGTTGAAAATAGCGGTGAGTCAGCGACCACGGTAGTCCCCCAGACAAACAGAAAAAGAAGGAACAAAAAAACGGAGTCTGCATATAAAAACAGCGGAGAACTCAGGCAGCAAACACACGAAAGAAATAAAGAGATCGTGGCGATTTTCTTTGCGCCAAACCGCTGAGAGATGATTCCGCTGACGACACAGGAAATTGCCCCGGACGCAATAATCAAAAATGACAAAAGCGGGACATTCAGACCGGCGTTGGTATAACGAATGTTGTAGGTAAGCAACATGACTGGCGTCAGTGCCCAAAACGTATACAGCTCCCACATGTGTCCAAAGTATCCGAATGCAGCGGCTCGAAAATCACGATGCTTGAATCCCTGCAAAAAGGCAGTTATTTTAATTCCCTGTGCCTCTTTTCTAAAGGGGCCGTCGGGAACAAAAAGCAAAATGCTCAAGCCTCCAACGGCAGACAATGCTGTGGTGGTGTAGATGATGTGCCTCCAAGGGAAATCTCCGGTTAAGTTTTTCAACAGATGTGGAAATGCAGTGCCTAGCACCAATGCCCCCACCAAAAAGCCCAGGGATTTTCCAAGCGCGGCTTGATAGTAGTCGGCAGCTATTTTCATCCCGACAGGGTAGATTCCAGCGAGGAAAAAACCTGTCAAAAATCGAAAGAAGAGGATTTGTTGCCCACTAACGCCAGTAAGCGCAATTCCGAGATTGAAGAGGCCCGCTAGCAGTGCGCTGACAAAAAATACCCGTGACGGAGAAAAGCGATCCGATATCGTGAAGATGGCGAATACCAAGGTTCCGACGATAAATCCAAATTGGATGGCACTGGTCAGGTGGGCCAGAAAAATCGGCTTTAAGTC
The DNA here is from genome assembly GCF_039523455.1 of Algoriphagus jejuensis. NCBI lineage: Bacteria > Pseudomonadati > Bacteroidota > Cytophagia > Cytophagales > Cyclobacteriaceae > Algoriphagus > Algoriphagus jejuensis. The sequence goes on from NZ_BAAAFI010000035.1 coordinate 44,178, forward strand.
GAAGTCTCGGGCCAGATCAGTGATGACCGAATTGCCGGCAAACCAAAGTGAGGTGCAGAAAAATTGTGCAATAACGATTATGAGTAAGGTCGATTTCATTAATCTTTTGCCTGGATCATGGTTTTTATAATTGCGCAAAGGAGAATTGATTAAAGCGGTTCCTGTCACTTGCACTGCACGGTCGCGTGGAAAAGCAAAAAACAATTTTTAAAAAATACAGACAATAAGCATTTCCTATGTGAGTCAATTTGCCCATTCTGAAGAAAGACAATTTTCTCAAGCCCTGATTGGAAACCAGAGTGTCCAATATCAATTTTTATCGAATAAGTTGTCGTAGGGGAATCACGATTTCCCCTCCTGATAGATTTACTCGGCATTTCATCCGTAATTAAACATTCTGTGCCTTAAAATTCACCGTGAAAATTAATGGTTTGGTTCGGGTAAAAGACTCGGCAAACTCGTTTGGCCCTTATGTGAAAAAGCGCTATTTCGTTTTGCCATCAGTTCCATTAAACAGCACTAATTAAGGAAATTTTATGCATGTAATTTAGTTTCTGGGATTTGATTATCTCCCAGGCCTTGAAGTTAAGCTAAGTGTCGGCGAGGTTTGCTTCATTTCTAAAACAGAGAATCGAATGCTATCTGGTGAAGGCGGTGTAAGCTGGCTTCGACTAGTCTATGATATCAGCGTGAAGGAGCAAGTTTCAGAAAGTAAGTCATCTCCATTTTTTTTTCGCGGTTGATTAGGTTTCCAAATAATCTTGCAGCGTCTGCTGTGAATAATTTAAGGCCTTTAATGAGCATTCCCCCAAAAACGGGACAGTAAATTAAGTTATGATTAACCCCTTAAATTTACTGTGATGACCACACGAAGAAAAT
>NZ_BAAAFI010000036.1:0-57722 GCF_039523455.1 Algoriphagus jejuensis
AGTCTGGCTGATGCCGACTTGACTAACGAAATTTAAGAAAATCCTTATTTCTTCTTGATCTTAAACACAGAATCTCTGCGGTGAACATTTCCCGAAATGGCTAATCCAAATAGGTGAAGTCCAAAGGTTCAGGAAACCCAAATTCAAATCCCGTTGCCCTGATTTTTTCAGATGAGATCAAGCGGTCGTTCCCTTCAGGCTCATTTTGGTAGCTGGCAGGCGGAGCGATATTCAAATCTTGGGAAATCCTTGCGTACAAATCACGACGAAGTGGATGGGAGGGAGCAACTCCGTTAAAAGTCTCATTCCAAAGCTCTTTTTCTACAATCCAAGTCAACATCTTGGCTGCGTCGCTGCGATGGATAAAGTTGACGCGCGTATGCCCGGCGACGTTTTCCTTTCCGGTAAAATACCGCAGGGGAATCCGGTCATCGCCCAAAAGCCCTCCAAACCGAACAATCGTCAGGTCGTAATTTTTGTCTTTCTCCATGATTTGCTCCGCTCTGAAAATCGTCTCGTGACCGACGTTTTCCAAGGTGATCGGAAAGTCCTCGGCATAGTTGTGATCGCTGTTTTCATTGGGATAGACTCCCGTGCTGGACACGAAGATGACCTTCTTGACAGGGGAATTGTCCAGGAGACTTTTCAGGTATTTTATCTGCTCCAGGTGAAAAGCACTTTCTCCGCTTCGGCTTCGGGGAGGGATGTTGACGATCACTATTTCGGATTGGAACAGCTCATTGAATCCAACTCCCTCTGGATGCGGATTTAGAGAAAAACGGATGGCATTAATTCCTTCAGACAAAAGTCTCGCCTGCTTTTCCGAAGTTGTCGTGGAGCCTTTTACTTTAAATCGATCTTTCAGCAAGTGAGCAGTCGGTGTCCCAATCCAACCCAAACCGATAATGGAAACAGTTTTCATTTAAATTTTGATTTGCTGGAAGGGCATCTAGAAACTGATTAATGAGGTAAAATCTATAAAAAATCCCTCAAAGAGCATTAAACTCTTTGAGGGATTGTATCACCTATAAAGCTATCGTTAGTCTTTCTTTGGCAGCGTGCCAAAGAGGAAATCCCAAAGAGGTGAACTTACTCCGAAGGAAACGTCCGGATCTTTGTAGTGATGAATCGCGTGGTTTACCCAAAGGATTTTGAAGAAGTTTTTTGGGGGGTTGTAGGCATGGACAATATAGTGCACTCCCAAATACCCTGCATATCCAATCAAGAATCCAGGAAGGAAATACAGCGCATAATCCCCCATGAGCAGGCGGAACACCAAATAGAAAATCGCCGCATACGCCGCACTCACAAACGGTGGCATCGCCAATCTGTCTTTGTCTTTTGGATAATCGTGGTGAACGCCATGGACAGTGTACTGCAACTTGTCCTTGATAGGAGTATCCGGCGCCATGTGAAAAAAATGCTTGTGCATCATGTATTCCACGAAAGTGAAAGCGAACACCCCTAAAATCAACACCAGTCCTCCAACCGCTAATCCAATCTCGGTAGCGGTGGTGGCATAGTAAAACGACACCGAAGAGATGATAAAAAACATGGTTATCGGCACCAAAATGTGTGTTCTGGAAATCTTCTCCAAAAGAGGATTAGAAAACATCTTGGCCGTTCCGAAATTATCGGGCTTGTCCAATCTTCCAATCTTTTTCATAGCTAAATAGTAGGTTAAGAAAGCAGATGACAAGAATCTTTCATCTGCTACACTTAGTGCAAATGTACGATATTTTGAGTTTTGAGGGAATAGGCGGAAAGTGATTTACATCAATAATTATCAAACTCCACTCATGACCGTGTCTATCGTTTTCTTGTAATAAGCTTCGTACATCGGTAGGATTTGGGCGATATCAAATTCTTTTGCCCTGGCAAGCGCCCGATCTTTGAATCCCTGGAGGTTTTCATCCGCCAGAATTATCTTCGCTTTCTCTGTCAAATCTGCCACATTGCCGATTTCACACACAAAGCCTGTCACCCCATCCACATTTAGCTCGGGAATTCCTCCTGCATTAGAGGACAAAACCGGCACTTCGCAAGCCATGGCTTCCAAAGCAGCCAAGCCAAAGCTCTCTTTTTCCGAAGGCATCAGAAACAAATCCGCCACGGACAGCACTTCCTCTACGGCATCGAGTTTCCCCAGGAAGCGTACGTCGTCACAGACACCCAGCGTTCGGCAAAGTCGTTCCATTCGGTCACGCTCTGGACCATCTCCTACCAGCAATAGTTTTGCAGGCATGGTCTTTCTCACCTCAAAAAATACCTGAATCACATCCTCCACCCGTTTTACTTTTCGGAAGTTGGAAGTATGAACGAGTAGCTTTTCATCATTTGGACAAATTGCCTTTTTGAAATGCTCCTTGCGCTGCTTCTTGAATCGATCCAGATCGATGAAGTTGGGGATCACGTCAATTTCCCGTTTGATGTCAAAATACGCGTAGGTTTCTTTTCTCAAATCCGCCGACACAGCCGTGACCCCATCAGATTCATTGATGGAAAACGTCACCACAGGCTCATAGCTGGGGTCTTTGCCCACCAATGTAATATCGGTACCGTGTAGAGTCGTAACGATCGGGATATGAATTCCTTCCGTCCTGAGAATCTGCTTAGCCATATAGGCCGAAGATGCGTGCGGAATCGCATAATGTACATGGAGTAAATCCAGGCGTTCATACTTGACCACGCTGACCATCTTGCTGGCTAGAGCGAGCTCGTAGGGAGCAAACTCAAACAGCGGGTAGCTCTTGATATCTACCTCATGATAAAAGAGATTTTCGCTGAAAAAATCCAGCCTCATCGGCTGTTTGTAAGTGATGAAATGTACCTCGTGACCGACTTTTGCCAGGCCTTTACCTAACTCCGTGGCTACCACTCCGCTTCCACCAAAGGTGGGGTAACAAACGATTCCTATTTTCATTGGGGGCCTTTCGGGGCTTTTTTGGATTTGTTTTTTAACACGCTACTGATGCAATTTTGTTCAAAATATATATTTTTTTCCTCCTCTGCTTGATTTTCAGTCACATGAGTTCATATAAAAGTGATTTTTAGAAGTCCGAATTCAGCGTATTTTTATCCCGACTTTAAAAAGCCTTATGAGAACCTACTACTTGATTTATGGATTTTTGGTGATGTTGATCGCTTGTCAGCCTGCTGAAAACACTGACTCTAAAAAGGGAGAAATCAACACAGAAAATCTTTGGGGAGAAAATCCCTGGCCGGAAATCCGCAAAAAGAGGATCAATGAACTTTTGCCGAAGGCTCTCAAAAATGCCAACGTGGACAGCTGGCTTGTGATCTGTCGGGAAAACTATAACGACCCGCTCGCGCCGCATGTCGGTGGAGAAAATGCGAGCGGAACAGCGGCTTTTTTGTTCTATTCGGATGAAAGCGGATTTCATTCCCTCGTTTTCTCGCCGGAAGGTGAGGCCACGGCTTTGGATGATTTAGACATTCATGAAAAAGTGGTGCGCGTGCCCAGAGGTGAATCTGCAGTAGCCCATGCGGTGGATTTTATCCGGCAAAAGGGATTTAAATCCGTCGCGATTAATACGTCGGACAGCAATGAAATGGCAGATGGCTTGACGCACAGCCAATACGCTGAACTGTCGAAATTGCTTGGAAAAGACGCCTCTAAGTTGGTCTCCTCCGACGAACTAGTTTATCAGTGGCTCTCGATCAAGCTGCCCGATGAAGTCGAGATATTGACCAAGGCAGCGCAATTGGCTGCCGATTTTCAAGTAGAAGCTTACGCGATGATCGAGCCGGGAAAGACCACTGATGCCGATGTTGCCAAATTTCTCAAAGCCAAGATGGCCGAATGCGGAGTCACCGACGCTTGGCACCCCGACCAAAATCCCAATGTCAACTCAGGTCCCGATCGAGGACATTCCCACGCCACGGACAAGGTCATTCAACCCGGAGATGTGATTCAGACAGACTTCGGAGTGAAACTATACGGCATCTGGGTGAGCGACATCCAGCGATTTGCGTATGTGCTGAAAGACGGTGAAACAGCCGCCCCTGCTGACATTCAGCAATACTGGGAAAACGGAAAAGCAGGAAGCAGAGCGGCGCTCGCCGCCATGAAACCCGGCGTAAAAGGAGAGGATGTAGATCGCGCCCAGCGGGATCTCATGGACGCCGCGGGCTCCTTATACGTACCTTGGAGTACCGGGCATCCTGTCGGTTATGTGGCGCATGATGTGGGGCCAAACCTCGGCGGCGCCAGGATTGCCATTCCCAGACCGGCTGCCCAAAAGCTATTGAAGGAGGGGATGGTTTTCGCCTTTGACGGATTCCACTGCTGGAAGCAGGACGATGGGACCGAGAAAACTATCTCGGTCGAGGAGATGGCGGTTGTGACTGAAAACGGTGCTAACTACCTAATCACCCCCCAAGAGGACTTGATCTTGGTTGGGAAGAAATAAATCGGGTCAAATAACCAACAGGAAAGCGCCGGGAAACTGGCCTTTCTTTGATTTCTATTAGTTGTTTTGGATTGTCTCAAGCCAGTTAAAGTAATCAATCCAAACCGAGCTATCTACCAAAATCACGGCCTTCTCTCAATTCGTCCAAATTCCCTTCCCATTTTAGTTTTCCTTTTAACTCCCTTAACCGCTCTTGCTTTTTCAGGGATACCATCTGCTGTAGGGCGGATTCCAAAGCCGCTTTCTTGGTCGTGATCCCCGTCAGCTTCATCGCTTCTTGGATCAGCTCTTCGTCGATATCAATGTTGGTTTTCATGTGTATGTTTTTGACAAAATTTCACTTTTGGTTTTGAAAAGGTTTTCCTCTTCCAGCGCTTCCCTCTGAGCAAGTTTGGAAAATACCCCTGCCCGAGCAGTAATTTTCCGATTTTCCAATCTTTCGATTTTCCAAATGGTTACCTTTGCCCCAACCAAATCTTACCCCCGCCATGAACGAGCGCTACATGCAGCGCGGAGTTTCCGCATCCAAAGAAGACGTCCACAACGCCATTTCCAAGCTGGACAAAGGCCTTTTCCCTCAGGCATTTTGCAAGATCGTAGAAGACACCTTGGGCAATGACCCGGACTTTTGCAACATCATGCACGCGGACGGTGCTGGCACCAAGTCATCTTTGGCCTACCTCTATTGGAAAGAGACCGGTGATCTGAGTGTCTGGAAAGGTATCGCTCAGGACGCTATCATCATGAATACCGACGACCTGCTCTGCGTAGGTGCGATCAACAATATCCTTGTTTCCTCCACGATCGGGAGAAACAAAAACCTGGTACCCGGTGAAGTGATCTCCGCGATCATCCAAGGCACTGAGGAGGTACTTCAGATGCTCCGTGACAACGGCGTCAATGTCGTCCTGACGGGCGGAGAGACTGCCGATGTTGGGGATTTGGTACGGACGATCATCGTCGACAGCACGGTAACCTGCCGCATGCGCCGCGACGAAGTCATTTCCAATGACAAGATTCAGGGAGGCGACGTCATTGTCGGACTTTCTTCTTTTGGCCAAGCCAACTATGAAACGGCCTACAACGGCGGAATGGGAAGCAACGGCCTCACTTCAGCAAGGCACGATGTTTTCAACAAAGTCCTGAAAACAAAATACCCTGAAAGTTTTGACCCGGCTGTGCCGGAAAGCTTGGTTTACAGCGGTAAATACAACCTGACTGACGCTGCTCCCGGCACTTCGGTGGACATGGGCAAGCTCGTGCTTTCTCCCACCCGAACCTACGCGCCGATCATGGTCGACGTACTCAACTACATGCGTCCTCACGTCCATGGCTTGGTACACTGCAGCGGTGGAGCACAGACCAAGGTCCTTCATTTTGTAAACAACGTCCATGTGATCAAGGACAATCTATTCGACACCCCACCTTTGTTTCGCATTATTCAGGAAGAAAGCGGCACAGACTGGAAAGAAATGTACAAGGTATTCAACATGGGGCACCGCATGGAGATCTACCTCGATGAGCGTCATGCCGAAGAGGTGATTGACATCGCCGAATCCTATGGCGTCGAAGCTCAGATCATTGGGCGAGTCGAACCGTATGAAGGCAAAAAAGTGACAATTAAGAGCCCGCACGGGACCTTTGAATACTGATCGATTCGAGATTTGAAGTCTGAGATTTGATATTGGCGCTGAGTCGAAAGCTTGGCATATTGATTTAGACATCTCCTCATTGGAAAAATTTAATGGAAAAAGCTAGCCGGTCATTTTTATCCAAAAGCTTGAAAAAAGCCCTCCAGGTTACCTTGGGGGCTTTTCTTGTTTTAATACTCATGGCGCTCATACTCCTTACCAAGGTAGACCGAAGTCCAATCGAGTCACAGGACTTTTATCGCGAGACCTTTGATCGTCTGGAAAACACCCCTTGGAAAGGTTCTGAGGGAGACTATTGGCTGGCAGGCTGGGGAAAAGAAAACGTCACCCCTGACCAACCTGCTGAGTTGGTGGGATATGCGCCTCGCGGCCCTTACGAGTTTGTCCAGGACAGTAGCTATGTCAAAGCGATCGCGCTGAGCAATGGAAAGACGCGGATTGCCTGGCTCAATTTTGAGCTTCTCATCGTTCATCCCGAGCTGGCACGAGCAGTGGAGGATGGGGTTAAATCTGCCGGAATCACCATCGATCAATTGATTTTCACGGCGACTCATACCCACTCCGGCATGGGTGGATACATGCCCGGACCGCTGGGTGAAATGGCCTTTGGGGGATTTGACCAAGGGATTGTAGACCTGCTCGTAGACAAAAGCGTCGCCGCACTTCAAGCTGCAATCTCTTCTCAGGACACGGTTTCCTTGAGCTATCGCAAAGTGAATGCTGGCCAACTTGTCGCCAACCGTTTTATCAAGGATGGGCCGATTGACCCTTTTGTCCGACAGTTGATCTTCACAAAAAAGGATGAAAAAAAGGCAACTTTCTACACCTATTCCGCACATGCCACCACGCTAAGTTCCAAATTCATGGGTCTATCCGGCGATTATCCCAAGTATCTCAACCTAGCTTTGGAAGTAAGAGACTATGATTTTTCGCTCTTTGCCGCAGGCACAGTCGGTAGTCACCGCCCACTTGCTCCCGGTAACACCCCGGAGAAAATCCAAGAATATTCCGCCAGCTTGGACTCTGCCATTTGGCTGGAAACCGATCAGGCAGACACGCTGGAAAATCCAAGAATCGTCTATTCTAGGTTAGACATGAAACTGCGCACACCGCATTTGCGGATCTCCGACAACCTGCGGATCCGCCCCTGGCTTTTCAACTATCTATTGGGCGACACCAATCCACATCTCGACATCACCCAAATCGGGAATTTGTTGATGATCACTTCCAGTGGTGAACTCTCAGGAGTGTTCTACGAAGCTTGGGATAAGCTTGCCAGACAAAACAACCTGCAATTGATCGTAACCACGTTCAATGGCGGCTACATCGGCTACATCACCCCGGACGAGCTCTATGACGAGCATTTCCATGAGGTGCGTGAGATGAATTGGTACGGTCCCGGCAATGGCGCCTATTTCGACAACTTGATCAAGCGAACGATCGAAAAGGCAAACTGACGAAATGAAGTCAGTTTTGTCCTGCTAAAAGCAACTTGAGTCCTAAGAAGCAAGAGGTCGCATGCTTACTTTTGCACAAAGTACAAGCTAATGGCAAGCAATCCTTCCCTCCTGTCCAGTGTCCTGACCTGCAAATGTCCCAGATGCCGTAGAGGCCGTATGTTTCCGGCAGGCACCCTCATTCATCCGATGAAGTTTCACCAAATGAATACCCATTGCGCGACCTGCGGACAAAGCTTTGATCCCGAACCTGGATTTTATTTCGGCGCAATGTTCGTCAGCTATGGGGTTAATACTGCGTTTTTTATTGCTGTTTGGGCGGTACTTGCACTACTTGTCGAAGACTACAGCTTGACCACCTTACTCGTTTTATTAGGCATTTCCGTGCTTGTCTTTTTGCCACTTACTTTCCGTCTGAGCCGTTCGATTTGGATTGCCGTCTTTGTTCCTTTCCAAAAAGCAGCAGCACAAAATCTCCCCTAAATTCATTGTATTGCCTGTTGCAATCTTTTCCAGAATTGGCCACTTTCGACCATGGCCAAGGAAAGTCTTCCCATCTACCAAATTCCGGATTTTGAACCTGAGCGATTCGACTCGGCGACGTTTTACTATTCCAGATTTGGCCGCCATCTGCAAAAGCACAAGTTTATCCAGAAACCTCACAAGCACGATTTTTACATCGTATTGCTTGTGACGGCGGGTTCGGGAACGCACTCCATTGACTTCAAAGAATACGAAGTCACTCCCGGTACAGTCTTTTTCCTCCAACCCGGACAGGTTCATTCCTGGCAGCTTTCGGGAGATTCTGAGGGGCACATACTTTTCTTCGGTACGGAGTTTTACAGTTTTGGATTCCCTGCCAAAAACCTCGGCAGCTTTCCGTTTTTTGCTTCTTCAAACTATCCTTGCTACTTGAGTTTGCAACCTGAGCAAAGTCGCGGCTTGGATATTTATTTTTCCGAAATAGAACAGGAAACCCAGAATGCGGGCTGGGCAAAAAAGGAAATGCTCCGAAGCTATACCGAGATTCTGTTGGTTAAGCTCGGAAGAATCTATAAGGCTGCTCATAGCTTAGAAGATATCGCTCTGGCCTCCGAAGATCGATTTAAGCTGCTGGAAGCGGTAGTTGAAGCTCATTTTGGCACCAACCGCCATGCTTCCTTTTACGCAGACCAACTCAATATGAGCTTGAAGCAGCTCAACCGACTGAGCAAAACCTCGGTCGGAAAAACTATCTCCGAAATCTTGCTCGACCGGGTGATCCTGGAATCGCAGCGACTGCTGACGTATTCCGACGGGACAGTTGCAGAAATTGCGGCTCAACTTGGGTTTGACGACCCGTCCTATTTTACCCGGCTTTTCCGAAAAAAAATCGGCGCCACGCCGGAGCAGTTTCGTAGATCAGTGCGCTGAATCCTCCATCCGCCCATATACCCTAGTTCGTATCCAGCCTTTTCGCCAGGTTTTTTCATCCAACAGCCTCCAATCTCCCGAGCTAAAAAATCGGTCGAAATCAGGTAAATCTGTTCGGGGATGCTTCGCAAAGGTGCGAAACCCAGAGATCATCAGTTTTTGAATTGAGCTTTGGAGAAAAGTCTTGGGTGGAAAGAAATCCGAAAGAACAACCTTTCCGCCCGGCTTGAGGGCATTACTGATTGCAGAAAGAATAATCTGGATATCTTCGTCGGGCAAGGAGTCCAAAACAAAAGGGAGAAAGACAGCGTCGAATTTTCCAGTGCCCGGCCATCCGCCCAAGTTTACTTTGATCTCGCTTTTTCCCAGATTCCTCCTCGCTAAATCAGCCATTTTCGACGAAGTGTCCCAATATTCACCGAAAAAATTCCCGTCCCAATCCCGGTAAGCCATGCCATCTCCACCGCCTAGGATGAGGATGTTTTTGCCGTAGGCTAATGCTGAAAAAACTTGGTTTGCTTCAATCAGATCTTTACCAAAAACCAACCTGGAAAGGGGTTGGTATATTGGAGCAAGAAAACCATAGGCATCAGACATCAGTTACAATAAGATAATTTGGCATCGATCATAACCCAGAAGTGAAAGACAAGAATGGTCGATGACAAGGAAGTATCTGGTTTAAAGAGATGAATTCTCCAATTTAGTCTATTGCTGACGATTTATATAAATTGAGAATCATGTCTTAAATCTCTTGCCCAGTGTCTCAATTCTCCCAAAAAACCAATTTTTATGAAAAATCTTCTCAAAAAAATATCCGGAATCCGCCAGTTGCTTCGATCCGTGGATGTGGACCAGATCTCCAAGCTTTCGCAGAAAGTCGATCTTCCAAAGATGGTCGGCCTCGTGTCCAAGATGAGCGAGGAGGATCTCAGCAAGATGATGGGCATGCTCAAGGGTGGTAGCAAACCGAAGGTGATTCCGGCTGTGAATGGGGATTTTTATGAATTGGGGAAAACACTCAATCCCGAGGAACGGGAGATCCAGCTCAAAGTCCGGGATTTTATGGAGCGTGAAATCAAGCCGATTGCAAATGACTATTGGAACCGAGGGGAATTCCCCATGCAAATCATCCCCAAGATGGCCGAGCTCAACATCGCTGGATTGACCTACGAGGGTTATGGATGTCCGGGACATTCGGCCTTGCTCGAGGGCTTCATCGCCATGGAGATGGCACGGGTGGACACCTCCATCTCGACTTTTTTCGGGGTGCAAAGTGGTTTGGCGATGGGCTCTGTCTATCTATGCGGCTCTGAGGAGCAAAAACAGGAATGGCTTCCCGCGATGCAAAAACTGGAAAAAATCGGTGCATTCGGCTTGACCGAACCGGAAGTGGGGTCGGGCGTGGCGGGAGGATTGACCACAACTTGCAAGCGTGAGGGTGATACGTGGGTGCTGAACGGCCAAAAAAAATGGATTGGAAACGCTACCTTCTCCGACATGACGGTAATCTGGGCCAGAGATCTGGAAGATCAGCAGGTGAAGGGATTTGTCGTGCGAAAAGGTAATCCAGGGTTTTTGGCCGAAAAACTCGAAGACAAGATGGCGCTGAGAACCGTCCAAAATGCACTGATTACCCTGACCAATTGTGAGGTTCCGGAATCCGATAGATTGCAGGAGGCGAATTCCTTCCGAGACACTTCCAAAGTCCTTCGCATGACCCGAGCCGGAGTGGCTTGGCAGGCGGTCGGTTGTGCCCGGGGTGCTTACGAATTGGCGCTTGCCTATACGAACGAACGCAAGCAATTTGGCCGCCCGATTGCTTCTTTCCAGCTGGTGCAGGATCTTTTGGTCACGATGCTTGGAGATCTGACTGCAATGCAGACGATGGTTTTTCGGCTATCGCAGATGCAGGATGCCGACGAACTGCTGGACGAGCACGCGTCGCTTGCCAAGGTTTTTTGTACGCTTCGGATGCGCTCGATCGTGGATCACGCCCGGGAATTGTTTGGCGGCAATGGGATTTTGTTGCGGCACGATATCGCCAGATTTGTGGCGGATGCGGAGGCAGTGTACAGCTATGAAGGGACGAAGGAGATCAATTCCCTGATCGTAGGTCGGGCGATCACCGGACATAGTGCGTTTGTGTGATCTACGAGGAAAATTAGCCGCAAATACTCAGAGATTTGTCTACCGTGGGCTGTGTCCCACAGACCACTTTCCACTTCGGTTAAACTGGAAAAGCTAAGTCCAGCTTCTGGAGAAGCAGGACAACTGCGAAACCTTAACGTGCCTTGCGCCTGCGGTAAAATCCCACTTTCAAAGAAAATAAAGCAGCAAAGGCAACAAAAAACTCACCTCCATCTGCATGCGCTTTCGTTCCGTGTTGAGGCCTTTCTGAAAAAAAGTCAGGTAATGAATCAGTGCCATCAGTAGTATGATGCAGGCAAAAGGGCGGTAAAAGGAAGAAAGTAGAATAAATCCCGCGAGGGAAATGAAGATCAGCCCAAATGCCAACCTTCGAATCAACTGAATCAGCAAAATAGGGGATAAGGTCAATGCAGCTGAGAAAAAACCGACTGTCCGATCCTCGTCCTGATCCAGAAAAGATAGCATCAGCAGATTTAAAAAGGCGATACCCATATACATCGGCAAAAAGATCACCGACTGCCAAACCAAGTCCAACCCCGCCGAGCGGAGTAGGGGAAGCCAGACGATCCCGACGACATAAAAGACAGCGATGGAAAGTTCCTTCATCCAGCCTGGCCCTATTTTTCGGATCAGCAAATTGCTACCGCAAATCAATCCTGTCAGTACCAACGTCAGCTGAAGCTCCTTACCCCAGCCGAACCACCAAAAAGCTCCGATCATCCCAATCAAAATTGTCATACTCAATACAAGAGTCAGCGGCTTCCAATTGGATTGGTGAAATGCCCTTCGAGGTGATAGCGGCAATTCCTTATTTCTGACGTCCAACAAGTGGTCTATGGTGTAGATACTCCACACCGCCATCCCCAACAGCACGTAGGCCGGCCAGTGCAAACTTGCTCCCAACAGTTCTTCAAAAAACAGCATCCCAGCCATTGCTCCAATTGCCACGTCGATTGATAGCCAGGAAATGTATTGAGCAAAGTGCTTGAGGGGAGTCATTGCCTAAAATTAACGCGCGAAAAGGGACTGTTCACTGAACGAGGTCAGTTTCTGAGCAACTTTTTATATTTTGGGGAAAAATCAAACCCATAAACCAGTTGACTTTCCTTCAGACTTTCATCTGGGGACAAAACCAATTCCCATGAAAAAACTTACACTCTTTTTTGCAGCACTTTTTGTGTCTTTCCTTGCTTTGGCTCAGATGCCAATCAAGGTCGCCTTTGTCGGCAACAGCATCACCCAAGGCCCAGGCCGTGACAATCCCGGCAGCTATCCGCTTCAGGTCGGAGCGCTTTTGGGCCCATCCTATGAAGTAAAAAACTTTGGCGTCAGCGGCCGTACGCTCCTGAGAAAAGGGGATCATCCGATCTGGAATGAGCCGCAGTTTCAGGAAGCAAAGGATTTCCAGCCAGACGTTTTGTTGATCAAGTTGGGCACCAACGACTCCAAACCCCAAAACTGGGCGCACAAGGATGATTTTGTGAAAGACTACTTGGACATGATCGCGGAGTTTCGTGCGGTGATGCCCAAAGACGGTAAAGTCTATGTGATCATTCCCGTGCCTGTCACTCGTGAAAACTTCGGGATCAATCCCGTGATCATGGATAACGAGCAACGCTTGATGCTCTTTGAAATCATCCAAAAGTCCGGCGCCGAAGTGATCGACCTCTATACGCCGCTAAAGGACAAGTCGGAACTGCTGCCAGACGGAGTCCACCCGAATCCCGAAGGGTTGACGATTATGGCTGAGGTGATTGCGAGGAGGATTAGGCTCTAGTCAACAGACGACGGACCACGGTCGACGGTGGGTTCAAAGAACCTCTATGGCCCCACCTCAGATTTTTCGGACTCTCCCGGTTCTTCCCGATTTGCAATCTGGAAGGGTTATGATAGGATTTTCAATTCGTCTTCGAAAATAAAAGACCTGGCAGGCTTCGAACTTGCCAGGTCTTTTTTTGTCCAATGAACCGTAAACTGATCAATTCACTTTTAGTAATTTACTTTTTGTAAATTACTTTTTATAAAATGTCACGATAGAGTTACTTGATTACAAAAGCACTTTTTCTCGAAAAAGAACTCATCTACAAGGAATATGACAGCAGTGGAGCGATCTATTACAAGGTGTATGATGGGTTTTTCGAGAGGTGGATACAGCGGGTGTTTTAACTCGGAAAATAAATTTTCATCAATTTCAAAGCTGCTATTCCAGTAGTTCAACCCTTTCAGGGTTGCTCTTCATCCCTCGCCTTTCTTATCCCCGCATTTCATACGGGGCTATTCAAGGTTCGACCACTTCGTGGTCATGAATCCCACCTTCAAATGCGATCCTGAAATACGACCCTGAAAGGGTCAAACCTTGAATAGCCATGGGTGCAACCCATAGAAAAATGGAAAACAAAACCCTTCCCCAACCCTGAGGGGGTTGAACGCTACACGCAAATACCACAAAAAAACCACAACTCTTGCGAGCTGTGGTTCCAGGTTGGGATCTATTGTGATTACTTTCCTCCGAGTGCTTCTGCACCTGCGACGATCTCCAGGATCTCATTGGTGATAGCCGCTTGACGGGATCTGTTGTACATCAGTTTCAATTCCTTCAGCAAGTCACCGGCATTTTCGGTTGCCTTATCCATGGCTGTCATTCGAGCCCCGTGCTCGGAAGCATTGCTCTCCAAGATTGCCTTAAAAAACTGGGTTCTGAGTGCCTTTGGCACCAACTCCTCAATGATAAACTCACGAGAGGGCTCCAGGATGTAATCGGTTTCTGTTGCAGTTGTTTCTTCAGTTTCGGCAGAAGCCATCGGCAAGAACTGCTCGGTACGGATGATTTGCGTAGCAACGTTTTTGAACTCGTTGAAGACCAAAATGACCTGATCAAACTCTCCGTCCACAAATGCATCCATGGCGTAGTTGGCTGCGGCTCGGATATTTTCAAAAGACAAGTCATGAAATAAGGTCGAATACTGACCTACGACGGTAAACTTCGACTTTTTATAATACTCGAAAGCCTTCTTGCCTACTGGCAAGATCGTCACCTCAGCTCCGGCAAACTGTGTTCTGATCGCAAGGTTGGTAGCCTTGATCACGTTGGTGTTGAAAGCTCCGCAAAGACCTTTGTCTGAAGTGACCGGCACCAAAAGTACCTTTTTCACTTCCCGCTTTTCAGCATAAACAAGATCCGTTGCGCCTTCAGAGGCGGCAGACACATTGTTCAGAATAGCGGTCAACTTCTGAGAGAAAGGACGCATCTGGATGATTCTGTCCTGAGCTCTTCTCAGCTTGGCGGCGGATACCATTTTCATGGCCTTGGTGATCTGCTGTGTAGAGATTACCGAGTTGATCCTTTGCTTTACTTCCTTAAGGTTAGCCATCAGTGAGTTGTACTTATAGAAATCCGGTGAGGTCACCCTCACCGGGGATTTTCAATTATTTAGCGTATTTCGGTGCCAATTCGGCTGCTGCGGTAGCAAGGATCTTTCCTGCGCCGTCCACGTCTCCCTTGAGTATCAAGGTAAGTGCTTCCGGATAGGTAGAGTCCAGCAAGGTGTAGTATTCCTTCTCGAATGCTCTCGCTTTTTCAACAGGAACTGAATCCATCAAGCCTTTAGTAGAGGCATAGATGATCGCTACCTGATGTGCTACTGACACCGGAGAATACTGCGCTTGCTTCAGGATCTCCTGGTTTCGGCGACCCCTTTCGATGGTGCGCTTGGTAGTCGCATCAAGGTCAGAACCAAACTTAGAGAAGGCTTCCAATTCACGGAAAGCTGCCTGATCCAATTTCAGGGTACCGGCAATCTTCTTCATTGATTTGATCTGCGCATTACCACCTACTCGGGATACGGAGATACCTACGTTGATCGCAGGACGGATACCGGAGTTGAACAAGTTGGTCTCCAAAAAGATCTGACCGTCAGTGATTGAGATCACGTTAGTCGGGATGTAGGCAGAGACGTCCCCCGCTTGAGTTTCGATGATCGGAAGTGCAGTCAAAGAACCGCCACCTTTTACCAAATGCTTGATCGAATCTGGCAAATCGTTCATTTCCTGTGCGATCTTATCAGACTTGTTGATCTTCGCAGCTCTCTCCAATAATCTGGAGTGAAGGTAGAATACATCACCTGGATAGGCTTCACGTCCCGGAGGTCTTCTGAGAAGCAAGGATACTTCACGGTATGCAACTGCTTGCTTGGAAAGGTCATCATAAACCACCAAAGCTGGACGACCGGTGTCTCTGAAAAATTCACCGATCGATGCACCTGTAAACGGTGCAAAGAATTGCATTGGAGCTGGATCAGAAGCAGGTGCTGCTACGACCACAGTATAAGGAAGTGCACCGCCTTTTTCCAACGCTGCTACCACGCCAGCAACAGTCGATGCTTTCTGACCGATCGCAACGTAGATACAGAATACAGGCTCACCCTTGTCGTAAAATTCTTTTTGGTTCAAGATCGCATCAATAACCACGGCAGTCTTACCTGTCTGACGGTCACCGATGACGAGTTCTCTTTGTCCACGTCCGATAGGAATCATCGCATCGATAGACTTGATACCGGTCTGAAGCGGCTCAGTTACTGGCTGACGGTAGATTACACCTGGAGCTTTACGCTCCAATGGCATCTCGTACAATTCGCCAGTGATCGGCCCTTTGCCGTCGATTGGGATCCCCAAGGTATCCACTACGCGGCCGAGCATGCCTTCACCTACTTTAAGAGAGGCAATTCTCTTCGTACGTTTTACAGTATCACCTTCTTTGACTCCTTTGGAATCACCGAAGAGTACAGCACCTACGTTGTCTTCTTCAAGGTTCAGAACCATTGCTTTCAGACCGTTGTCGAATTCAAGCAATTCGCCCGCCTGAGCTTTGGAAAGTCCGTAGATTCGAGCTACACCATCCCCAACTTGGAGGACTGTACCTACTTCTTCAAGTTCGGCTGCTGTTCTGACACCCGCGAGTTGTTCTCTCAGGATTGCCGAAACTTCATCAGGTCTTACTTCTGCCATGTTATCGTCTATTAATGCTTTTTAGATTTTACTTTCGTAGTGGTTGTGAGAAAACTCATTTTTCAATTCTCTCAATTTACTGCTCAACGATTCGTCGAGCTGTCGGTCATTGACTCTGAGGACAAAACCTCCGATCAGATCCGGGTTGACTTTTTCGGTCAGCTTTACTTCCTTCATCCCGGAGATCTCCAAGATAATCTTGGTAAATTCTGCCCGAAGGGTATCATCCAGCGGAAAGGTAGTCGTCACCTCTGCTACTTGGATGGAATTGTGAAGCTGGTATTGGACTTGAAATTCTCTAGCGATATCAGCCAATACTTCTTCTCTTCCTTTTCTGCTGATGATCTCAAAAAAAGAAAGCGTGGACTTCGTCGCACCTCTCTTTTCAAAAAGCGCTTTGAGGATCGCAAGCTTCTTTTCAGAACTGATGATCGGGCTTCTCATCGCCAGCTCCAGATCTCTGTTGGACCGGGCCAAGTTGGCCAAGTGGAGAAAATCCTGATACACTGCTTCCAATTCACCTCGTTCGATGGCAAGTTCCATCAGAGATTTGGCATAAGCGTATGCTACTCTTTGGTTTGACATGAGGGCTTAATTAAGCTTGATATCTTTTACAAATTGCTCCACCAGTTCCTTTTGGCTCTTTTCGTCTGACAAAGTTTTCCTCAGCAATTTCTCGGTGACTTCCAGTGTCAGCATTGCTACCTGGTTTTTCACTTCGGTCAGCGCAGCTTTCTTTTCGGTTTCGATCACGGCTTTTGCATTGGCAATTTGCTGAGCGGCAACTTTCGAAGCTTCGTCTTTGGCATCTTCGATCATCTTAACAGAAGCTTCTTGAGCTTTCTTCAAGATAACATCACGCTCCAGACGGGTCTCCTGAAGTAACTTTTCGTTGTCAGCTTTCAGGTTTGCCATTTCGATTCTTGCTTGCTCGGCAGACTTAAGGGAATTCTCGATGCTGGTTTCCCGTTCTTCCAAAGCTGCAAGCATTGGCTTCCAAGCGAATTTGATGAGAAGAAAAAGTAAACCTAGGAAGCCAAACAGCTGCCAGAAAATTAGACCGGAACCTGGGGTTATTAAATCCATGGATAGAGGAGATTTATTTCAGATTGTTCAATAGAAAATAATGAAAAGGGAAAGGCCTAGCGCCAATCCCTTCTCAATTTGTTTAAGCGATGCCCGCGATATTAAGCGCGATCAACAAACAGATAACTGCTGCAAACAAGGAAACAACCTCGATCAAAGCCGCAATGATCAACATTGCACCTTGGATCTTACCGGCTGCCTCTGGCTGGCGAGCAATGGCATCCATTGCCTGACCACCGATACGACCGATACCTAGGCCTGCGCCAATCGCAACAATACCTGCACCGATACCAGCTCCCATTAGAGCGTAACCAGCAGTCAACAAGATAGACATTAACATAAGTGTATGATTTATAAATTGAACAAAGAAATTCTTAATTAGTGATGATCGTCATGCGCGTGTTCGGCCACTGCACCGCCGATATACATCGCTGTAAACAGCGTAAATACATACGCTTGGATCGTGGCTACGAGCAATTCGATGATATTGATAAAGGTCACCATGATCGTACTCACGATACCGATGGAGATCGACTCAAAGATGAACGCCAAAGCTATGAAACCCAAGATTACGATGTGACCTGCTGTGATTGCGACAAAAAGTCGAACCATCAAGGCAAAAGGCTTGGTAAACAAACCGATGATCTCAACTGGTACGATAATCAACAACATCGGAATCGGAACTCCCGGAGTCGCAAACACGTGCTTCCAGTAATCCTTGTTTCCGCTGACATTGGTGATGATGAATGTCAAAACCGCCAAAGTCAAAGTCACCGCAATGTTTCCGGTAATGTTTGCCGCACCAGGCAATAGCCCCAATAGGTTGCCAAACCAGATAAAAAGGAACAGTGTAATCAGATAGGGAACGTACTTCTTGTATTTGGGACCGATAGACTTGTGAGCGATCTCGTCACGGACGAAGATCACAATCGGCTCAATGATCGCAGCGGCGCCTTTTGGAGCGACAGGACCGTTCTTCTTATAGTGGGCTGCGGCCGAAAGCGACACATAAGCCACGAAGAAGATGACGATAAACATCATTACCACGTTTTTGGTGATCGAAAACTCGGTGAAGCTTCCGCCATCCACACGACCCAAGTGGTCATGGTCATCAATAAAATATCCTTCGTGAGCGAACTCTTTGCCGAAGGCGTGGGTTTCATGATCTTGGAAGTCGGTAGACATAAAAAACTCCAAACCACGATCTCCTGAATAAGCAATGACAGGAAGGGGAAGGGTTACGTGGGTATGTCCAAGCGTGACAAAGTGCCATTCGTGGGAATCAACCACGTGATGCATGATGAAACTTGTCTTATCTTCTTCTGATTCAGATGCAAAAGCAGCGCTGGAGAAACCCAGCAAAAATGCTGAAAATAAAAGACTTAGGGCTAGTAGTTTACGCGTCATCAACTCTTTTTTTGAGGGGCTACTTCGAAATCGGCCGCAAGTTAGCCAGAAAGGTGTAGATATCAAAAACCAAATAGAACAAAAAAACTACGAAGAAATCCGCAATAAACAGAATAATATTTTCCATTTGAGGCCAAACTTCGATTCCAATGAATGTCAAAGATGCAATAAATCGCAGAATCATTGCCAAAACCATGATTTGAAAGAAACTATCTGCAAAGTTTTTCAGCAAAAAGCTGTTCAGTAGGCTGATCAAAAACGACAAAACCACCATAAAACCTATGATCTCCCAAATTTTGGGATGAATAATCACGGGCAAAACAAACTGAAGAATCACGATCAAAACTACCAGGGCTGCTGTGGCAAAGAGAAGGCGGAGGTGGCTGTTTTTAGGTAGGGTCATCTTCGGATTTTTGCCCAAAAATACGTCAATTTTTCAATCTGCCCGGTATAAACGCTTCGCCTGACAATTGTCAAAGGCTTCAAGCCTAGCCGAAAACGAGAAACTGGAATGTATTGGGTAGGAAGTTCTACCTAACGCATATTCGCGACAAAACTTCAATTTCAGAGGCGCAGACTTCGAATTCTTTCCAAAGTTGCTGCAACACCATCTTCCTTGTGGTGCAACGTCACCTCTTTCGCAACCGCTTTCACCTCAGCACGGGCATTGCCTACAGCAACCCCCCACCCCACGCTTTGAAGCAGGTCGATATCATTGTAGTTGTCGCCGAAGGCGATGACGTCTTCCATTCCAAATTCATATTCATGCGCAAGGATTTTCCTCAGTCCGGTAGCTTTGGAGATTGCACGCGGAGCAATTTCCAGATAAGTATCGCTGGATCGATAGAGGTGAAGATCGGGCGCATGAGCGAGATGCAATTCGCCAAATAGCCAGGCGATTTCCGGAGAAGTTCCCATACACATCACCTTGTGGGCACCGGAGTTACCCTTTGACCACAGATCGAGTACGCCATCTGCGGGCATCCAAGTATAATCTACCTTGGTGTTTTTCACTTCGCGCTGTGACCAATAATCGTCCTTTTCCTCATACCAATTTTCTCCCTGGTAGAGGCTGACATGGATGTCGGTTCCCTTGGTGACAGCCAAGATTTTGGCGACCAAATCCACTGGAATGCTCACGTCTTCCAGTACTTCTCCCATGGAGCTCAATACAAATCCTCCATTGTAGCTAATCAACGGTTGGGCGCTGCGGCCAAGATCGCTAAGCAAATGCCGCATCGCGTCGGGCATTCTAGAGCTCGCCAGGATTACGGGGACTTCTTGCGGCAATTGGGTGACGATGGACTTAAGTCTTGGAGAAAGATCTCGAATTGAGTTAAGAAGGGTTCCGTCGATGTCGGAACAGAAAGCTTTAAAATTCATCAGTCTAGGGATTGCCAGTCTATTTGATCTGCGAAATTCATGAAAACTCCGAAACCTATCAAGCCCACGAATACCAAAACCAGCACAAATCCGATCAATTTTACGATCAGCTCCGCTTTGGCCCAATTGGCTTTTGTGACGTCGGTATCTTTGTCCACAGCCCACACGATCAGCATTATGAACCCAATCAGCGGGATTTTGGAAATGATGACGTTAATGATCCACTCGCCAAGGGATTGCGGGGCTTTTTGGAATTCGGGGGGAAAGTTCATGGTCCTGGAGGTTTAGGGTGGGAAGTCTTTTGTGTCGAACATGTATTCCTGCATTGCGATGTTTTCGGGACTCGAAGGGTCAGATTGGATAAATTGGACGGTGATTTTTTGGTATTCGCCAGATTTTTCAAAATCTCGGAGGTAGAGTTCTGCGCACTTTCGCGCTAAAAGCTCAGGCTGATGTCCCAAAGCTACCGGATCGCCATTTTCCAGCTTTAAGAAAATGGTGGATTCTTCCTCGCCGTCCACCGAGGAGCTGCTCAGGTTGACGCTCATTCCCTGAAATCTCCCCGTCGCCCGGATTTCTTCAGAGGGCATAAATCCGGCGCCCATAAAAGTCTCCATTCCCTTGAAGGCAAATGAGGCAATGTCTTCGGGCTCACAGGCGCAAGAACTCAAGACAAGGGTAAGGAGAAGTATAAAAAGTCTGTTTCGCATGAGGTAAGGGGTTCATGCGAAAATAAGCAATCTCAGCTAGATCTTTTGGAAATCAGTAAAATGGCCCGCTGGTCTTTCGTTTGATTAGGCTTTGAAGTGTCGGGGTAAGGGAGCACATCAATCAGTTTTATGGTATGATCTTCTGTGGAGAATTCCTGCGGGAAACCGCTTGCGTTTTGATTGGTACTTAGCTGGAGTTTATTTTCCTGCCCGTCGATTCTAAGTCGGCCTTCGATCACAATCATACCCTCCCAAATGCAATTCCCTCCCAGTGGGCAGCGGGAATCCTGAATTTCCAGCAAAGAGACAGATAGGTTTTTGGGACAGTTTTCCGAGGTTTCATTCAAGGCAATTTCAAAATCTTCTCCAATTTTAAATCCCAGGCAATCGTCATCGCATGCGACGAGACAAGTAAGAGACAGGAGAAAAATCAGGATTTTGCGCATCGTGTCTTCGAGTAGATTTTTTTAAGAGGAAAAGTGGTGGACGATCACTAAACGAACAGGACGCGAAAAACGCTACCTCTGATCTTTGGAGTTGAGTACAAAAGAGCTGATTATGCCTTAACAAGTGTACACTTTTTGAGTTGTCTTGCATACAAAGCATCAATCAGTATGACAGACTGTCCGGAAGATTTGGTTTACGTTGGGGAAGGATTCCCCGGTTTCGTAAGGAAAAAAATAGGGAAGGGATTTGCCTATTTGGATAAAAAAGGGGAGAAAATAGCCAAGAAAAGAGTGTTGGAGCGAATTGAGCAGCTTGTCATCCCGCCGATGTGGAGAGATGTCTGGATTTGTAAAAACGCGAAAGGGCATCTGCAGGTGACGGGCTTCGATGCCCGGGGACGAAAACAGTACATCTACCACCCCGATTGGACAGCTTTCCGACAGGATTCAAAGTATGGAAGATTAGAGAAATTTGGGAAGAAACTTCCCCAAATCCGAAAAGCTGTCGAACGTGATCTTCGCAAAAAAGGATGGCCGAGGGAAAAGATTTTGGCACTGACTGTGATGATGCTGGATGAGTATTTTATCCGAATCGGCAACAAATACTATGAGCATGAAAACAAGACCTATGGACTGACCACCTTGCGAAGAAAACACATCGTGGAGGAAGACGGGAAACTATATCTCCATTTCAAAGCGAAAAGCGGTAAAGACAGGAAAATCAAAGTAGAGAGCAGGCGGCTGATCAACCTGATCAAAAAAATGTCTGAACTTCCAGGCTACGAGATTTTTAAATATCAGGACAGCGAAGGGACTTACCATCGCCTGCAATCTCAGGATGTGAATCAATACCTCGCGGAAATCTCCGGTGAGCCGTTTACAGCGAAGGACTTTAGAACTTGGGGAGGCACGGTATCCGCGCTCGATCACTTTCAGGAAAGTCTGGAGATCGTCAAGGAGTTTCCAAACAGAAAGCTGGACGTGACCATCATTAAAAAGGTAGCGGAAGTTTTGGGAAATACGACAGCAGTCTGCCGTAAGTATTACATTCATCCCAAAGTGATGCAGGTTTTGCTCGAAGGGAAATTGGAGCGGTTTGAAAAACGTAAACTCAGAGGCGTACGCGATCCTGATCAGCTGACGGCAAATGAACAAACGGCGATCAAGATCTTGGCTGCAAAATTCTGAAATAGCAACTCAATTCAACCTCACCAGCTTATTGTACTTATTTCGGTATTCATTGGGGGTTAGTCCGGTCACTTTTTTGAAGACGGTTCGGAAAGCTTTCGAGTCGGTGTAGCCTACGTCCCACATGACTTCGTTGATGTTTTTGAGGCTGGTTTCAAAGCTTCTTTTGGCAGCTTCCATCTTGACCCGCTGGACGTATTCCAGGACGGAATTGTTGGTGACACGTTTGAATCGCCGCTCAAAGCTTCGTCGGCCCACAGCCACCTCATCGGCCAGCTCGTCCACGGATATCCGCTCCGAAAATCGGTTTTCGATGATCTCCTGCGCCCTTCTGATCTCAGGGTCGGGATGTTCTTTTTGACCGCGAAAGATCGCAAAAGCCGACTGGGTGTCCCGGTCGATGTCGATGGCGAAGTATTTGGACAATAGGATGGCCATCTCCCGATCCACGTATTTCTCGACCAGATGGAGCAGGAGGTTCCAATAGGAGTTGGCGCCTCCGCTGGAGTAGATGCCCGCCTCTTCCGTCACGATGCTTCCGTCCAGGACTTCTACCAAAGGAAACTGATTTCGAAACTGATCTATAAAACCCCAGTGAGTCGAGCAGCGCTTGCCGTCGAGCATGCCGGTGGATGCGAGGAAAAACGCTCCCACACACAGCGAAGCGATCTCGGAGCCTGCTTCGTATTGCTCCCGCAACCAAGGGGAGAAGGGGCTGTTGGTCTCGATAGCATGGTCGAAATCGCCAAAGAGCGGAGGAATGATGATCAGGTCAGCGTCACTGGCGGTTTCGAGTGTTTCATCGGGCTGCAAAACAAATCCCGGAAAGCCCGGGTGGACCTCCCGGCTAAGGCCGACGAGCTTTACATCAAAGGCCGGCTCTTGGTCGCTGAGGCCCAAAAAATGATTGACCGTATTGAAGCAATACTGCGCGCCCGCAACGGCTTGGACCACACAGCCCTCCATTGCCAATATCCTGATTTTTTTCATCCTTCCAATTTATAAAAACCTGTCGCAATTGACCTCTTCCTTGTCTTTTTCATACCGATTCTTCCCGCGGAAGTTGTGTAAGTTTGTATAGTTCAGCTAACCCAAAAAACAGACATTCTAATGACTACCAAGCCAAAAACAAAGATCACGGTGTCGGCGGAGATCGCCGCGTCGGTCAATCAAGTGTGGACTGCCTACAATTCCCCCAGACATATCGTCAAGTGGAACTGCGCTTCTCCCGACTGGCATTCCCCGGCTGCCAAAAACGAACTCGAGCCCGGAGGAAGCTTTTCCTATCGCATGGAGGCCAAAGATGGCTCCATGGGTTTTGACTTCGAGGGAGTTTTTCAAAAAGTGCAGCCCAATGAATTGCTTACCTATGTGATGGGTGACGGGCGCGAGGCTGAGGTGGTCTTTGAAGACAAGGGAGAGAAAACGCTTGTCACTGTCACCTTCGATGCGGAAGAGACGAACTCGGAAGAATTGCAGCGCGACGGCTGGCAGGCGATCTTGGATAACTTTAAGAAGCACGTCGAAGGCTTTCAGCATGACTCCATGCACTTCGAGATCGAAATCAACACTCCCGTCGCCAAAGTTTTTGATATTATGCTCGCCGACGAAACTTACCGAGACTGGACGACTGCATTTCATCCGGGTTCTTATTTCAAAGGAGATTGGACGAAAGGCTCCAAGATTCTTTTCCTCGGGCCAGGTGAAGAGGGAAAAGAAGGAGGAATGGTTTCCCGGATCGCCGAGCGGGTTACGAACAAATATATTTCCATTGAGCATTTGGGGATTGTTGATAACGGTAAAGAAATCACCGAAGGGCCCGAAGTAGAAGCTTTTGCTGGTGCCACGGAGAATTACAGCTTTGTCGATTTGGGTGACAAGACCATCGTTAAAGTGGACATGGAATCCGGGGGAGAATACAAGGAAATGTTTGAGAAAATGTGGCCCAATGCGCTCAAACGACTCAAAGAAATTTGCGAACAATAAATTCTAACGCAATGGAAAAGCTCTATCCCTGTATCTGGATGAACAATAACGCTGTCGAAGCGGCTGAGTTTTACTGTTCGGTATTTCCGGACGCCAAGATTGAAGACAGCAATCCGATGGTAACGATGTGGTCTTCTGGTGGTGAAAAGTTTATGCTGCTCAACGGCGGCCCGATGTTCAAGCCTACGCCCAGTATTTCGTTTTATTCTATTTTCCCGGAGGAAAAACAAATCCAGCAGATCTGGGACAAACTTGCCGACGGCGGAATGATCATGATGCCGCTCGATACTTATCCATGGTCAAAAAAGTATGGTTTTCTGCAGGATAAATACGGAGTGAGTTGGCAGCTTGAAAGCAATTTTCCTGACGGTGTAATACAAAGGTATATACCTGCTTTTATGTTTACCGGAGATCAGTTTGGCAGAGCGGAAGAGGCCATTAAACTGTATTCGGGGATTTTTCCCGATTCTTCCACCTGCTTTATATCCAGATATGGAGAGGATGCGGGAGATCAGGCGGGCAAGATCAACCATGCACAGTTTTTCCTCAATGGCCAGCGTTTCTCTGCCATGGACAGTTCGCTTGATCACAAGTTTAATTTTTCGGAGGGACTGTCGTTGGTCATTCCGTGTGCGAACCAGCAGGAGATTGATTTTTTCTGGGAAAAGCTGACCGACGGAGGACAGGAAAGTCAATGCGGGTGGCTCAAGGATAAGTTTGGAATCTCCTGGCAGGTGGTTCCTGCAAACCTTGGAAAGCTTATGTCAGATCCGGAGAAAGGTCAGCGAGTGGCAGCGGCTTTCATGAAGATGAAGAAATTCGACATCGCCACTCTTGAAAATGCCTAGCAACAAAAAAGCCGGCCATTTGGCCGGAATTTTTTCGGATTACTCTCCCAGGGGATTGAAATCCCTTGGAGAGGTTTGGTGTTTTCAGGGATGGGTGAAGGCTTTCGTCGGTTCATCGTGATCGTTTCTTGACTTTGTCCAGAGAATACTTCCCTCCGCCGGTCAAAAGTAAACTGACAAATACAATACAAAACAGCAGCGGCAATTCTTTTCTTCCGAAGGGATCATCCCAATGTGCGTAGAATGCTGCGGTCAGCATCGTGATGATGAGCGGTACAACGGCAAGCCGGGTTTTGAAGCCGATGATCACCAAAATGGCGCATACGACTTCTGCAAAAGTTGCAAGTCCGAGTGAAATAACCGGACCAAGTCCAAAAGGATCTGCGAATTTGATTTCGCTACCGCTGAATAGGCGCATCAGTTTGGGGATGCCATGGGTGAGTATGAGTGCGCCGGATCCTACGCGAAGCAAAAGTAGGGCGAGAGAGGATTGAAAGTCTCGTTTCATATGGGGAGCTCAGGGTTTAGGTTGAAATTACCAAGCGATCGGGTTTTGTACCAGAGATTTTACACCAGCGTCAGGGAAGTATCGCGGAGCACATTCGAGTTTTGCCGTTGAGATCTTGAAGTATGTTCACCTGCTGATACCCCAAACCGGCCAATATTTTTCGGATCTGTTCGCCTTGGGTTTCATGAATTTCGAAATAGATTTTTCCTCCTGATCGCAGCATTAGTTTACCTTTTTCTGCAATGACGCGATAGAAAAGCAACGGGTCTTCGTCGGACACGAACAAGGCGATCCAAGGCTCGTGCTCCAGCACATTTGTGTGCATCGCACTTTTGTCCGACTCCAAAACGTAGGGTGGATTGGACACCAAAATATCCAAATCGCAGGAGTTCGGGGTTTCTTTCAATATGTCGCAGCGCTCAAAGCTCACGTTCACATTGAGCGCTTGCGCGTTTTGCTCCGCCACATGAAGTGCGGGTTCCGAAATGTCGAGCGCATAGACTTTGGGATCGTTCATCTCCAGTGCCAAGGTGATCGGAATGCAGCCTGTGCCAGTTCCAATGTCCAGTATTTTCAAACCCGGCGCTTGATTTTCTTTGATGATCAGATGGACCAACTCCTCGGTCTCGTTTCGGGGGATCAACGTGTCCGGGGTGACAAAAAAATCTCTGCCGTAGAAAGGTGCTTTTCTCAAGATGTATTGAATCGGTTCGCCGGTTTTCAGTCGTTTGAAGTGGGTAAGCAATATCGGCGACAACTTCTCTTCGTTCACCAGCAGCATCACGTCCACGCGTTTCATTGCCAAATGATGTTCTAATAACCAATACACAAGGTTTTCGGCTTCGCTTGGATCGTATTGAATCAGTTGGGCGGACCAGTTTTTTATTAACTGTTGGAATGAAATCGGCATGCCCAAAGGTAGTGAGGCAGACGGAAATTAGGGAGGATTTTGAGGTGCGGACGGCAGAGGGGCTTTTCCTCGACAAATCCCCTTACCTTTGTCGGCAAGAATTTTCTCCCATGAAACTACATAACAACACCATTCGGGGCGTGCATACCGCGCTTGAGGCCATCTTTGTGGATGGTCAATACGCAGACAAAGTCATTGAGCGAACCTTGAAATCCAATCCCAAATGGGGTGCCCGTGACCGCTCGTTTATTGCCGAAACTACCTACGAAATGGTGCGCTGGTGGAGGCTGATCAATCACCTGAGCCCGTCAAAAGACTATTGGGATCTGTTTGGAACCTACTGGTTGATGCAGGGAAATGACTTGCCTGAGTGGGAGGAATTTGCGCGCATCAATCCCGACAAACTCAAAGGCAAATACGAGTCGATCACCGATCCGGCGCTTTTAGAGTCCATTCCAGATTGGCTGCAAAAACTTGGATCAGCAGAATTGGGTGAAAAATGGGAGGCGGAAATCCATGCGCTCAATGAGGAAGCGGAAGTTGTGCTTCGGGTGAATACCCTGAAAACTACCAGAGAAAGGCTCAAAAACCAATTGCTGGCTGATGGCATCGACACCTATATCGTCAAGGGATATCCCGATGCATTGATATTGGAGGAGCGGCAAAATGTATTTCGCCATCCGTCTTTCAAAGCTGGTGAGTTTGAGGTGCAGGACGCAAGTTCTCAGTTGGTCGCCTCGGCCTTGGCAGTTGAGCCGGGCATGCGGGTGATCGATGCCTGCGCGGGAGCGGGGGGGAAATCCCTTCATTTGGCCGCGTTGATGGAAAACAAAGGCAAAGTTATCTCCATGGACATCGAAGAATGGAAACTTCAGCAAGCGAAACTTCGGGCAAGACGAAATGGGGTTTCGATCTTTGAACCCAAAGTTATCGAAGGTACCAAGACCATCAAGCGTCTGAAGGAAACAGCCGATCGACTATTGCTTGATGTTCCATGCTCTGGACTGGGAGTGCTTCGAAGAAATCCGGACACCAAATGGAAGCTGAGTCTTGAATCCATCGAAACAGTCCGTGCGACTCAGCAGGAAATCCTTCAAAACTATCCTTCCATGCTCAAGCCGGGCGGACAGTTGGTCTATGCGACCTGTAGTATTTTGCCTTCGGAAAATGAACTTCAGGTGCAGAAATTCTTGGAAAGCGATGCCGGAAAGGATTTTGAATTGATCGAGGATAAAAAAGTCTTGGCGCAGGAAAGCGGCTTTGACGGTTTTTACATCGCCAGAATGATGAAAAAAGCCAACTGATTCAAATCAGAATTTTTGTAAAATCATAAAAAACCAGTCTAAAGTCCTGATTTGATACACTTATTCAAATCAGGACTTTGGACTGGTTTCTTGTTGTATTAACTATCTCTTCCAAAACATATTTTAAAAGCAAGAGCTAAAAGAGGTTGTTTCCACATTTATTTTTGTTTTCCGCTGGCATGGCATAGTTTTTTGTTTGTACCTTTGGCGGGCAAATAGGGTTACCTACAACCAATATTTGCCATGAATCGAAACTCCTCGAAGTTCCTTTATGAAGCGCTCACCTACGATGACGTGCTTCTTGTCCCGGGTTATTCTGAAGTGCTCCCACGCGAGACCAACACTTCCACTCAGCTCACCAAAAAAATCAGATTGAACATTCCTCTCGTGTCTGCAGCAATGGATACGGTAACCGAGGCAGAATTGGCGATTGCCATTGCATTGGAAGGTGGACTTGGATTTATTCACAAAAATATGTCCATCGAAAAGCAGGCTGCTCAAGTCCGCAAAGTGAAGCGTTCCCAAGCTGGGATGATTCTCGATCCAATCACACTTCATATTGATTCAAAAGTTCGTGATGCAGAAGCTATCATGCGGGAGTATCATATTGGAGGTATTCCCGTGGTGGATGGTGACAAGGTTTTAAAAGGCATCATCACCAACAGAGACCTGCGATTTATCAAAGATCAAAATCGTCCGATCCGGGAGATCATGACTAAGGATAAGCTGATTACAGCCAAGTCAGGAATTTCGTTGGAGCAAGCCGAGGAGATACTCCAAGAGTATAAAATTGAAAAGCTTCCGATAGTAGATGATGAGTACAAACTCACAGGACTGATCACCTACAAAGATATTCTTAAAAGAAGAGACAAGCCTAACGCATGCAAAGACGAATACGGCCGCTTGCGAGTAGGCGCGGCAGTTGGTGTGACGGCGGATATTGAAGAAAGAGTGGAAGCGCTGAAAAGCGCCGGAGTTGACGTGGTTTCGATTGATACAGCCCACGGTCATTCCAAAGGGGTGATCGAAACCTGTAAAAGAATAAAAACGGCATTCCCGGATCTGGAAGTAATCGTTGGAAATATCGCAACGCCTGAAGCAGCGGTTGCCTTGGCTGAAGCGGGTGCGGATGCGGTGAAGGTGGGAGTTGGGCCAGGATCGATCTGTACTACGCGAATTATCGCCGGTGTCGGAGTACCGCAGCTTTCAGCAGTATTCGAATGTGCAGAAGCATTGAAAGGTACCGGTGTCCCGGTGATCGCTGACGGCGGGATTCGTTATTCGGGTGATTTGGTCAAAGCCATCGCCGCAGGTGGAGCCTCGATTATGATCGGATCCTTGTTGGCAGGAACGGAAGAAGCTCCTGGCGAGATGATCATCTTCGAAGGAAGAAAATTCAAAAGCTACCGTGGCATGGGTTCTTTGGAAGCCATGGAATCTGGTTCCAAAGACCGCTATTTCCAAGATGCTGAGGACAATATCAAAAAATTGGTTCCTGAGGGAATTGTCGGAAGAGTGCCCTATAAGGGTCTGGTGTCCGAAGTGCTGTATCAGCTGGTCGGCGGCCTTCAGGCTGGTATGGGCTACTGTGGCACAAAGTCAATTGAAGATCTGCAAAACGATGGCAAGTTTGTGAAAATCACTGCGGCTGGTGTCAAAGAATCCCATCCACATGATGTGAGTGTGACTCGGGAAGCTCCTAACTACAGCTTAAAATCATAAAATAAAAACCGGCTTCTGCCGGTTTTTTTGCTTTCCAAGGGTTTCAAATCCCTTGGAAAGTTTGAGTGGATAATTGAGGGAAGAACTGAGATGAAGGTTCTGCTTTTGTGGGTCGTTGACTGTATTCGATAGATAGGTCTTCATTCTATTGGTTCACCTCAAAACTCACGTCCCATTCTTCCTTAATTTTTACCCACCCGTTAAAATCCCGATGAAGCGGATTGATCAGCAGATTGTACTCTGAGGGGTAGCTTTTCAGCGGTATTCGGCAGGAAGGGATTTTCAAGGCCGGAGAAATCATCCCCTTGGCCCAAGCAGATCCAAACTCTTGGGTGGAGCGGGGATAGGGTCTGTTTTTCCAGTCATTGGGCAGGAAGTCGACGTCCAGCTCTGGGATGGATTCTGTAATAGTCAGCAAGGCTAGCTTCCATTGACTTTGGGTGACCACCGGCCCTTTGATGCTGAGGAGTTCGAGCAGATTGAGCGAGCTCACCGAGCAGGCATAGATCAGCGGGGTGCCAAATTGATTCCATCGCCCGGTTCCCAGGCCGTAGCTAAGCCCGTTTCTGCCGGGAAGCGATTCATAGAGGCGAACGTACTCCATTCATCAGAAGATATTGCCCCAGGAGATGGCCTCCAAAGCCTGATCTACCAAGCTGATCTGGTAGGGATTCTTAAGGAGTGCTGCGGGCTTTTGACCATTAAGAGAGGTATTGGGAGTCTGTAGCCACTGGGACAGCAGCTCTTCTGACCCAAAAATGCGGACACCCTTGGCGATGATCTGATCCATATCCAGTAGGTTTTTGGTGAGTGCTTTGGAGAGCTTTCGGTCTTCTTTTTTCCAGCGGAAAAGCGTGCTCGGATCGATCTCCATCACCTCAGCGATGTCATGTGTCGTGAAATCCAGAAAATCAAAAAAAGTACTCGTCTCCTGAAAATCCAACACCACACCACCATAAGCTTCTCGGGGCTGGTCTTGTGCGTGCAGGAGCTGCTGGGAAAAGAAATGGTAAAGCCGGGCTTCCGTCTCCAGCTGGATAGCATCGCCGCTTTGCAATTTGATCTTCCAAGTCTTGCCCATAGCCCATAGACTTTCCTCTAAGCTACAAATATTCTCAAATAAAACAAACAATTGTCTCAATTAAGATAGCTTGTATTTCTTCTTGATTTCTTCTACAATGGAAGCCGCGTGGGCAATGCTGTTTTCGATGAAAAACTCCCGGGTATTCAGGCCTCCGCAGACCACTCCCGCGAGGTAGGCTCCCGGCACATTGGATTCTTGATTGGCTTCGTCGTAGCAGGGTTGGCGCTTTTCGTCGAGACTCAACTTGACTCCCAGTTGGTCGAGCAATCCGAAATTTGGTTTATAACCCGTCATGGCGAGTACCCAGTCATTTTCCAATGTCACCTCTCCATCCGGAGTGCTGATTACTACCTCCTTTTCCCGTATTTCCTTGACTTTGGATCGTTTGAATGCTTGGATCGAACCTTCCTTGATGCGGTTCATGATATCAGGACGCACCCAGTATTTTACGTTGTCGTCTACTTCGTCTCGTAGCAGGACCATGCTGACCTCCGCGCCTTTTCTCCAGCATTCCAGCGCTGCGTCCACTGCTGAATTCGCTCCGCCGACGACCAATATTTTTTGATTGATAAAGGGCCAGGGCTCTTTGTAGTAGTGGAGCACTTTGGGCAGGTCTTCTCCCGGCACATCCATCAGGTTGGGTAGGTCATAGAAGCCGGTCGCCAACACGATGTTTTTACTTTGGTAATCAGCTTTGGAGGTTTTGATCGAGAAAAAGTCCTCCTGTTTTTCCAGTTTTTTCACTTCTTCGTAGAGCTTGACCTTAAGCTGGTAGTGAGAATAAACCCTTCGATAATACTCCAGGGCTTCGGTTCGTGTGGGTTTGACCCCCACGGACATAAAGGGGATATTGGCCATCTCCAGCCGGTCAGAGGTCGAAAAAAAGGTCATGTTGACCGGGTAGTTGAAGATAGAATTGGTCAAGGCTCCTTTTTCTAAGATGAGGTAGTCCAAGCCTGCTTTTCCGGCTTCGATGCCACAGGCTAGGCCGATAGGTCCGCCACCGACGATGATCAGGTCGTATGTTTTTTGCATGGTTTAGGTTTGAAAGCTGAAAGAAATGTCACGATAATCTCCCGGATCCCAGCCGTAGCTTCGCTCCAGGAGCTGGGTAAACCCAGTCTTGTTTCTTAAAACAGATGTAGCAGAAACAGTTCCATAATTCGGTGCTATCCGGATCAATTGTGCCGAGAGCTGGATTTCCATCTCCGCGCCCACGCCCGTCGTTGGGAGTGACTCCAGAGGATAGGTTTGGGAGGATTTGAGGATTGCCAGCAATTCTTCGGGCTTGGCGCCATCCGGTTTTAGTCTTTCCAACTGTTGCTTTGCGAGCTCCGTCTTCGGCCAAGGAGCGTTGAGCTGCGCATTGGAAATGGCGTGGATTCCGGGTTTCACTTCTGTCGGCAGATCTCCATAGTTGCTGTAGTAAAATAGCTTGTCGCCATCCGATAGCAGTAGGTTAAATCCCTCGTAGCGGACTTTGGAGGACACGACTTCGTCGAGATAGTTTTCTGGACTGATTTCCTTTTCCAAGAAATCCAACACCAGTCTTCCTCTGCTGATTTCACCGGTCATAGGGCGGGAGAAATCCCGGTAGTTCGTCAGCAGCGCCCACTTTCCATTTGGGTGGAAGCCCATCCAAGTACCGCCTCCGCGAAGGTCTTTGCCAGCATAGAGGCCACTTTCCCAGGTATGGAGTGGAGCCGTCGGTCGATCAAAAAACTCATCCCGGTTGGCGGAGATGAGAAGGGGGAATTCCGGATGGACTTTCCAGGAAAAGGCTACTAGACACATGCCGTTAAAGGTAACTAGGACTCGGTTTTTTCCGTTTCCAGATTCCAATATTCTCCTCAATAAATTTAGAATATGGATTAAGTGTCATGAAATCAATGCTTAACAAATTTTAATACGATAATTGTCGTACTTATTTTGATATTACGATTCGCTTCGTATAACTTTGGTACGAAAGCTATCGTAAGTACTGACATGAACAAGCCAACAGAAGCGGAATTGGAAATATTGGCCCTGTTATGGGAAATGAAAGAGGCCAGCGTGAGACAGATCCATGATCGACTCGCCGCAACCAAGGAGACCGGATATACCACGACACTGAAGATCATGCAGATCATGCATGCCAAAGGGATGGTAATTCGGGATGAGCAAAACCGATCACACATTTACCGACCGACTACGAATCAAAAAGACACACAGAATTCCTTGCTGAAAAACCTGGTGAGCACCGCTTTTGGCGGTTCGTCCAAATCGCTCGTTATGCAAGCACTGGGGCAGGAAAATCCGTCGAAAGACGAAATTGATGAGATAAGAGCATTTTTAGACCAACTTGAAAACAAACCGAAATGAAAATCTTGATTGACTGGATTCCGGATAATTTGCTCCAAGCCCTGGGTTGGACATTGGTTCACTCGCTTTGGCAGCTGGTATTGATCGCATCCCTGCTTTGGGTGGTGCTCAAGATCGCTTATCGTGCTAGGCCTGCCGTGAAATATGGCTTGGCAGTTGGTGCATTGATCGTTTCTCTGATCGCATGTACCGGCACGTTCATCTATGAATATAGCCCGGTGTCAGCGACCAAATCAATGCTTTCCGTCAATGAGCTACAGCTTATCCTAGCAAATCCTTCGGTTATACAAGCGGAGTCCGGGGTCGATTCGAGTATTGGCCGAGTCGGCTTTTGGATTGAGCAAAACATCCCTTTTCTCGTTAATTTCTGGCTTTTAGGCGCACTCTTGTTTTTGCTTCGTTTGGTGAATAGCCTGTCTGAAATCAGGGGACTTCGAAAGTCATCCAGCCCGGTCACCGATTTTCAACTTCAAAAAGTCCTTTATCGATTGGCAGGCAAGATGGGGATCGATGCGGAAGTCCAGTTGCGAGTCGGCACGTTTGGAGCATCGCCTCTGACCTTTGGCACCTTCAAGCCTATCATTCTGTTCCCCGCAGCGCTGCTTTTTCAGCTCTCGCCGGATCAACTTGAAGCCATCATCGCTCACGAACTCGCCCATGTAAAGCGCAACGACTACATCATCAACCTACTTCTCTCTGGTTTAGAAGTGATCTTCTTCTTTCACCCCTGCTATTGGTGGATGAATACTACGGTCAAAGAACTCCGCGAAAATGCCGCGGACGACTTGGTTATGAGTGCCGGTGTAGAGCCTAAAACTCTCGCAACCAGCCTCGCCGAGGTGTTGAACTTTGCGAAGCAAAATCCACCCGAACTGGCCTTGGCGGCCGGGAAACAGCGAAATCCAACGCTTCAAAGAATTAAAAGGATACTTGGCTATCCTTCGCAAAACTATCCTCAAACCCCTATTATTTCTATCCCTATGCTACTTACCCTATTTCTCAGCGTCGGGCTGATGGCTAGTGCCCAGCAAGACGCCCCCCAGCAGACCGGTCCGGTTGTTTCAAAAGCACAAGTTGCTAAAGTTGAGCCTACATTTTCGGCTCTAGCATTCCAGGACACGGTCAAAAAGTCCAAAGACAACATGCCAAATACTCCGGTAGCGTTCGAGGGCAAAAACCAGATGATGTTCACCAGCGACGACGGAGAAACCTATAGAATCCAAGGAGACCTTTTGATCTCAGGTGGCGACACAGTGAAGCTCTCTCCCAAGGCTAAAGCTGCCTTGGATAATATTCAGGCTTTTGACTATCAGAATATGCCGAAACTGGACATGCCAATCGCTCCGGTTTTCCCCGCTGAATTAGCGCTAGCACCAATGCCTCTCTTTGATTTTGGAGTGGATATGCCCGTGATGGATGCAATTCCGCCAATGCCTCCGATGGATATGGCCGAGTTTAATTTTGCTCCGCAGATGGATATGGGTTTCGAATTTGATATGAATATGGAGCCATTTCCGGTATGGACTGACACGACCAAGATGACCAAGGAAGAGAGGGAGAAGTGGGCTAAGGACATGGAGTTGAAGGCTAAAGAATGGGAGACCAAATTCGAAAAGGATTTTGCCCTCAAGATCAAAGAGTTTGAATTGAAGATGGAGGAATGGCATGCTGCCAACGGGCCTAAAATGAAAGAGTTTGAAACAAAAATGGCAGAATGGGAGGCGGCAAATGGTCCAAAATTCAAGGAGTTTGAGGCAAAGATGGAAGAGTGGCAAGCCGCAAACGGCCCTAAAATGGAAGAGTTCGAGAAAAAAATGGCCGAGTGGGAAGCAGCGCAGGGTCCTAAGATGAAGGAGTTTGAGCTAAAGATGAAAGAATGGGAAGTAGCCCAACAGCCGAAAATGGAAGAGTATCAGCGTAAGATGGAGGTGTGGCAGAAAGAACACCATGCTAAAATGCAGGAATTCCAGAAACTGCTTCAGGAAGAGCTCAAAAAAGGAAATAACTAATAATTGTGTGTTGATGCATCCGAAAGACCTGCCCAAACGGGCAGGTTTTTTTGCACTAGTATAAACTCAAAATGAGATGTCGTATTGGACTCTGATTCGGGTTTCATCTTTTTGTGGGATCGAGTGATCTTGGAAGATAAAGCGGGTAAGCTCGGCGGTCAGCTTGTTTTTGTGGCCGTAGAAAAAGTAGTTGAAAGCAAGTGCAATCTCGCGTTGACGGTTTTCGGAGATACTGACATCCGGCCGGTATTGCGCATAGCGCGTAGCGACCTCAAGTTTTTTAGGCCAATAGTTCCATGCTTGGTGGACGAAATATCCTGCTTGAAGATAGAAGCCTCCCAGTTCAGTTCGCACACCGGTGGTGTTGTCCAGGATATATTTCCGGTGGATCTCTGAGGCCCAAGAGAATCCGCTGTAGTTGAAGGCGGTTTCTACTTGGAATTGGTTGACGGTGTATTGACCAGGAAGTCCATCTTCAAACCCTTCCAAATATCCCCCTCCATCTTGAGAAAATCGGGTATAGGGGCTGGTATTGGTCACTCCTGAGAGGGCAAGTATCGCTGCGGGCTTTTCGGATATATCCATATCTCCCCCTTCGAAAGGCACAGGTCGACCCAGAATATTCCATTGGAGTCGTCCAAAATACATCAGCTTGTCGTCGTCATTGTCGGTAGACCCACGTCCCGTACCAGTCAGGACGGCAACCCAATAGTCAAAATTCGCTATCCCTCCACCAGCCAGATTTCCATACACCGTGACACCTTGTTGGCGATCAACCGTGAATGGTCGGTTGATGATTGAGCGATCGACCATCTGTTGATCCCCCGAACTGATGAACCGCTCTCGGGTAAATTCAGTCTTCCACTGTCCAAACTTAAATTTCATCCATGGCCATTTCTCGATCATCACCCGGAAGTCCAGCAGGTTGCTTTGGGCAAATTCATATTCGAAATAATACTTGATCCATGGCTCGTACGCATGTCCCCCGATCTTGAGACGAGCACGATTGATCTTGAACAGCTTTGTATTGTATTCGGCAAAGTCATCGAAGGTTACTGGATTTTGGTCACCGGGCGTAGCAAATCTAAATTGCAAACGGCTGGCAAACTGAAGCAGAAACTTGTTATCTGAGGTGCTGAATTCAAACCCTTTGGAGGTATGCCGAATTTTGGATTCCTTAGCTGTTGTGTCTTGTTTTTCTTGGCTGATCGCCCTTTGAGAAACGCTAAACAGGAATAGAAAGAGACAGAGGAGTTTATTCATTTTTAAGACAAAAAATGTTTTTTTAAATATAGAGAAGACGTAGGATTTTAGCCCGAAAATGGACGTGTAATACATAATTGGGGTATAGCCTTGTTGGAAGCTAAATGCGAATCTAAGCTCTATGTTATCATGGATTTTTTGCTAGTGTCCGGCCTTTTTTTGACCTGTTTTGGGAAGAGGTTTCAGTCCTGATAGATGGATTCACTCCGGTGGATATAGGTGGGATATGGCAATGAATTTTCAATTCGGATCATTTTTATGGGAAATTGCCCCACTTTTTCTGGATGTAAGTCTTAAGCCAGCTTACTTCATCCTTTTCTTTTGTTAAAAACCCATTTTTTGCTTCAAATACAGGCTTTTTCAATGTCAAATAGCTTCGATTAACCCGTTGAAAATCAAGAAAAATTTCTCCGAATTTTTAAGAAATCTATTGGGATGGATGATTCTTTTGGCTACTTTTAATTCAAAGTGGCAAAAAGTGGGAGAAAGTGGATGGAAGTGGGATTCATTTTCTTACTTTTGTCTTTACCGTAAACGCTATTTAACCGAGTCCAAATTATGTTCAACAGTCAGTACGAATGCAAGCTAGATCCCAAGGGGCGTCTGGTGTTGCCCTCCAAGATTAAGGGGGCAATTCCTGAGGCCAATGGTTCTGTGCTTATGCTTCAGAAGGCTGCTGATAGATGCTTGAAGCTCTATCCGATGGTGGAATTTCGAAAATTGGAAAGTAAGATCAACGCGCTTTCGGATTTCAATGAAGAGACTCGCCGATTGAAACGGTCTTTTTTCACCCGGATCACAGAGGTAGAGTTAGATGGAACGGGGCGTTTTTTGATACCAAAAACTTTCCAGGAACATGCTGGACTGGAAAAGGACGTGGTGCTCATTGGCTATGGTAGTCAGATCGAAATCTGGAGCGCGGAGCGGTTGGATGATTCTGCCATCCTGACCGACGCCGAGTTGTCACAACAGATGGAAAAACATCTCTCATAAAAGCCATGACAGAGTCAGCGTACCATATTCCAGTGATGCTCGCCCAATGCACTGAAGGCTTGGCTATAGATCCCAACGGCGTCTATGTCGATGTGACTTTCGGCGGCGGCGGACATTCAAGAGAGATCTTGAAGCATCTGGATCAAGGGCATCTTTACGGATTTGACCAGGACGAAGATGCGCTTGCAAACGTGCCGCAGGATGAGCGCTTCACAATCGTGCAGGCCAACTTTCGGGATATCAAACGCTATCTCAGACTACACGGGGTGAAGCAGGTCGATGGGATATTGGCTGATTTGGGCATTTCCTCGCATCAGATTGACGAGCCGACTAGAGGGTTTTCGACTCGATTCAGCGGCAAGCTGGACATGCGGATGAATCAATCTGCGGAGATCAGTGCCAAAGAAGTGTTGAATACCTACGATGAGGGAGCGCTTCACAAGATTCTAGGAATGTATGGAGAAGTGAAGAATGCCAAAACGCTCGCTCAGGCGATTGTCTCCGAGCGCGGAAGCAGGCCTTTCGAAACGACGGAAGGATTCACGGCTTTTCTGAAAAATTACGCTCCCCGGGGCAAAGATTTCAAATACTACGCGCAGGTCTTTCAGGCCTTGAGAATAGACGTGAACGACGAAATGGGTGCTTTGGAGGAAATGCTCCTGAGCGCAATCGAATTGCTGAAACCAGGAGGAAGATTGGTGGTGATGAGCTACCACAGCCTGGAAGATCGACTGGTGAAAAGTCTGATCGCCAAGGGCAAGTTTCAAGGCGAAGTAGAGAAGGATTTCTACGGAAACCTGATCCGGCCTTTGGAGCCGGTGTCAAGAGGGGCGATCGTTGCCGATGAGGCAGAGATTGCCGCCAACCCAAGAGCTAGAAGTGCCAAGTTGAGAATCGCAGTAAAAGCAGGCGAATGAGTCAAAATACCTTTAAGAAAAAGCTGAAGGCCGGAAGCGCTCCAACAGGAGAGTCGACGAAGACGCTGTTCACTTGGATCGAAGAGAAGCTCGATGTCAAAGGGATTCTGGGTGAAGGTGTGCCGGTGCAATTAGTGCCGCCTGTGGGTTTTGTGGTGATACTGGCACTGATCTACATCTTCAGCAATCACCGCGCTGAAAGCATGACCCGCAAAATCGAGAAAGCCCAGCAGGAAGTAGAGGACCTGCGTGCCGATGTTACTACCCTGGAGGCAGAATACATGCAAAGCAGCATGCAATCCGAAGTGGCCAAGCGAGTTGCGAAGCTCGATATCTATGAATTGAACCAACCGCCGATCAAAATCGAGGTAGAAAAGTGAATATAAAACGCTCCATAGTGCTCCGTGTAAGGGTGGTCTTCATCCTGGTTGCTTTGGTTGCCTGCGCTATCCCTTACAAGATTGCTGTAGTACAACTGAAGGAAGGAGACAAATGGCGCGCAAAAGCGGAGCAGATCAACTTTCAGTTTCGTGAGGTTCCCGCTACACGGGGTAATATCTATGCAACAGACGGTAGCCTTTTGGCAACCAGTTTGCCTTTTTATCGGGTGGCGATCGATCCGACCATGGCCAAGGACGCCAAGTTCAAGACTGGCATCGACTCGCTTTCCAAGCAACTTTCTATTTTCTACAAAGACAAATCTGCGACGGCCTACAAGCGGATGATCCAAGATGCGAGAGGAGACAAGAAGCGCTACCTAGTGCTTAATAGAAAGCAGATCGGCTATCAAGATATGCAGAAAATGACTTCTTGGCCGATCTTCAGAGACGGTCGATTGGGTGGAGGAGTGATCTTCGAAAAAGTCGAAAAGCGCTACCGGCCTTTCAACTCCCTGGCGAGTCGTACTGTCGGTTTTTTGAATGAAGACGACTACGGAGCCGGAATCGAATACAGCTTCAACAATTACCTAAAAGGAACAGACGGGAAGGCGCTATTCCAACGATTGGCAGGCGGAAGCTGGAAACCGGTTTTTGACGCTGAAGACATCAAGCCTGACAACGGCTACGACGTCTTTACCACCTTGGACGTGAATATCCAGGACGTGGCCGAGACTGCACTCCGAAGACAACTGACCGATCGGGACGCAGCGTTCGGTTCGGTGATCGTGATGGAGGTGAAGACTGGCCACATCAAGGCCATGTCCAACCTTCAGCGCAACAAAAGCGGTGTTGGTTACTCCGAAAGCTACAATTACGCTGTTGGCGACATCGGAAATACAGAGCCGGGCTCGACGTTCAAACTGCTCTCGATGTTGGCGCTTTTGGAAGAAAACAAAATCAGTCTGAATGACAAGGTCGAGGCCGGAAACGGAGCACATAGATTCTACAATCAGACCATGTACGATGCCAAAAATGGCGGTTTCGGTACAATCACGATACGGGAGGCATTTGAGAAATCTTCCAACGTCGCGATCTCCAAGCTGGTGGATCAGCACTTTGGCTCCAGCCCGTCAAAATTCATGGCATACATGGACAAGGTTGGATTTGCAGAGCCTTTCGGTCTTCAGTTAGCAGGAGAGGGCAGGCCTTTTTTCAAAAAACCTGGGGCGAAAACCTGGTATGGTACCTCGCTCCCATGGATTTCCATCGGATATGAATCCAAGCTCAATCCCATCCATACACTTGCTTTTTACAATGCAGTGGCAAATAATGGGGTGATGTTGAAGCCACTTATAGTCAAAGCGGTCGGAAAAGGAAATATGTATGTGGAGACCTATGAACCTCAGGTTTTGCGTAAGCGAATCGCCTCTGAAAAAACCGTCAAGCAGCTTCAAGAGCTTCTAGAAGGTGTGGTTACCAAAGGAACCGCCAAGAATATTCGAA
The DNA here is from genome assembly GCF_039523455.1 of Algoriphagus jejuensis. Taxonomy (NCBI): domain Bacteria; kingdom Pseudomonadati; phylum Bacteroidota; class Cytophagia; order Cytophagales; family Cyclobacteriaceae; genus Algoriphagus; species Algoriphagus jejuensis. The sequence continues at coordinate 40,116 of NZ_BAAAFI010000036.1, forward strand.
ATGATAACTACAGCATTGCTGGTAAAACCGGTACCGCTCAGAAGATTGTAAACGGCAAATACACCGAGACGTACTACACGAGTTTTGCAGGCTATTTCCCTGCAGATCGCCCCAAGTACAGCATGATCGTGGTGATCGACAGTCCCAAAGGCTTCGCCGCTTATGGGGGTGATGTATCTGCGCCGGTTTTCAAGGAAATAGCCGATCGCATCTATGCCCTGGACATGGAACTCAATCCGGTGGATCAGTCCAAGATTTTCCAAGCAGAAAATATGGACGATAAGATGCCTGTAATCAACGCTGGAAAGGGCGAAGAGCTGCAGGGGATTTTTGAAACGCTTGGACTCAAAGTCGATAGCCCATCTGGCGAAGATTGGGTCATGCCGGCAAAGATTGCAGAGAAATTTGCTTTGAAATTGAATAACACCGAGATGCCGGTCGTCCCCGATGTCTCGGGAATGCCGCTAAGGGATGCGCTTTTTGTTCTTGAAAATAAAGGGCTGAAAGTGATCTATAAGGGGAAAGGGCGTGTACTCCAGCAATCTATGGCGCCGGGGACGCTGCTCGGAAAAAATGGAACGATTAACCTCGTGTTAGGATAAATGAAAGTGCTTAAGGACATCTTATACAAAGTATCGCTGACCTCGACCATGGGTGACATGGAGCGAGCCGTGAGTGGTATTGTCTTTGACAGCAGAAAGGTGGAAGACGGAAGTGCCTTCGTTGCTATTGCCGGGACGCAGGTGGATGGGCATGAATTCATCTCCACGGCTATCGAAAAAGGTGCGACCACGATCATCTGCGAAACGCTTCCAGCGTCTCTCGTTTCAGCGATCACCTACGTGCAGGTAGCGAATTCTGCCAAAGCATTGGGTATCATGGCTGCCAATTTCTTCGACAATCCCTCGGATCAGATCAAAGTGGTAGCGATCACCGGCACCAACGGCAAGACGACCACTGTGACACTTTTGCACCAGCTGTACGTGGCCATGGGCTACAGCGCGGGTTTGCTATCCACGGTGGAAAATAAGATCAACGAGACGGTGATTCCGGCTACGCATACCACTCCGGATGCGGTGAGTGTCCAGGCTTTGCTTCGTAAAATGGTGGACGAAGGCTGTACCCATTGCTTCATGGAGGCGAGCTCGCATGCGATTGTGCAGGAGCGAATCGCCGGGTTGAAACTTGCAGGAGCAGTTTTTACCAACATCACACATGACCATCTCGACTACCACGGCACTTTTGACGAATATATTAAAGCTAAGAAAAAACTCTTCGACGAGCTTCCGAAAAATGCCTTCGCGCTGATCAACGGCGACGATAAGCGTGGACTCGTGATGCTTCAAAACTGCAAAGCAACTCATCAGACTTTTGCCCTCAAATCCTCAGCTGACTTCAAAGGCAAGATCATCTCCAATACCCTCGAAGGACTCGAACTGGAGATCAACAACAAGCTCATCTGGTTCCGAATGATCGGAGCGTTCAACGCCTACAATCTTCTGGGGGTCCTTGGAGCCGCCGTGCTTTTGGGTGAAGAGGAAGACGAGGTCCTCCGCACGCTTTCTGGCATCCGTGGAGCAAAAGGACGCTTTGACCGGATCGCCATCGGTGGGATTATCGCCATCGTCGATTACGCCCATACACCGGATGCGCTGGACAATGTCCTCAAAACCATCAATGGTGTCCGCACCGGAAACGAACAACTGATCACCGTGGTCGGCTGTGGCGGAAACCGTGACAAAACCAAGCGTCCTGTCATGGCCAAGATAGCCGTGGCTGAAAGCACTAAAGTGATTTTCACCTCGGATAATCCCCGTTTCGAAGACCCGATGGATATTCTTAGGGATATGCAGGCGGGGATTAGTCTGACCGAAACCAGAAAGACCCTTACGATTGAGGATCGGCGGGAAGCGATCAAGACTGCCGTGATGTTTTCCCAAAAAGGCGACATCATCCTGATCGCGGGCAAAGGGCACGAAGACTACCAGGAGATCAAAGGGGTGAAACACCATTTTGACGATGCCGAGGTAGTGACTGAGATCTTAGAACAAATGACTAAAAACTGATATGCTTTATCCCATTTTTGACTACCTAGATCGAGTGCTGGACATCCCGGGAACGGGTGTGTTTCGCTACATCTCGTTCCGAGCGGGGATGGCGGCAGTTTTTTCGCTGATCATTACCATCACTTTTGGACAGAATATCATCGCCTGGATCCGCAAAAAGCAGATCGGAGAAACCGTCCGTGATCTGGGCCTGGATGGACAGACGCAGAAGAAGGGCACTCCGACGATGGGTGGCCTGATGATGATCGCAGCGATCCTGATTCCTACGCTTCTTTTTGCCAATCTCAACAACGTCTACATTCTCCTTTTGCTCATCACCACCGTCTGGTTGGGGGCGATCGGCTTCTTGGACGACTACATCAAGGTTTTTCGCAAAAACAAAGAAGGACTTGCCGGCAGATTTAAGATTGTCGGCCAGGTCGGAATCGGAATCATCGTTGGCGCTACGCTCTACTACAACGATGACGTAGTCATTCGGGAGTTTTCCACACCTGTATCCATAGAGGAAGGCGTGGTCGAAACGCCTTCTTTCCAGGATGTCAAAGCGCTGAAGACCACCATTCCTTTTTTGAAAAACAACGAACTGGACTACGAGCGTTTGCTGGGTTTTCTGGGTGAATCCATGGTGCCGGTATTATACATCTTAGTGGCGATCTTCATCATCACTGCGGTGTCCAATGGTGCAAATATTACCGATGGCATTGACGGCTTGGCGGCGGGAACCTCGGCCATCATTGGGTTGGCGATTGCCATCTTCGCCTACCTAAGCGGCAACGCGATCTTCTCCCAATACCTGAACATCATGTATATCCCCAACTCGGGAGAGTTGGTGATTTTCGCCTCCGCTTTTATTGGTGCTTGCATTGGATTCCTTTGGTACAATGCCTATCCGGCACAGGTCTTCATGGGCGACACGGGTTCTCTGATGCTGGGAGGAGTGATAGCAGTGTTGGCATTGACGCTTCGCAAAGAGCTACTCATCCCGATCATGTGCGGGATCTTCGTCATCGAAAACGTAAGTGTGATGCTCCAAGTGAGCTATTTCAAATACACCAGAAAAAAATACGGCGAGGGCAGAAGGATCTTCTTGATGTCGCCGCTACACCACCATTACCAGAAAAAAGGAATCCCTGAAGCCAAGATCGTTACCCGGTTTTGGATTGTGGGAATTCTGCTGGCAGTCATCAGCTTGGCCACTTTGAAACTGAGATAAAAAATGAAATCGAGCATGTCGGAAAAACGACTTTATGGAATAAAACTCAAGCATGAGATCCATGTGACCTTTAAAAACCGATCATAACCTTATGAAACAGATCGCCATCCTAGGAGCCGGAGAAAGTGGATTGGGAGCAGCTATGCTCGCAAGACGGGAAGGCTATGGGGTTTGGGTTTCTGATTTGGGTCTTATTTCTGAGGAAAGGAAAAACACGCTCCAGGTATTTGGGATCGACTTCGAAGAAGGTGGGCATGACGAGGCAAGGATCCTCGCTTGTGATCTGATCATCAAGAGTCCGGGTATCCCGGACAAAGCCCCTCTGGTAACGTCTGCGATGGCACAGGGTATTCCCGTGATTGATGAGTTGGAATTTGCCTATCAGTTCAGTACGGGTAAGGTAATCGCCATTTCCGGAACTAACGGGAAAACGACTACTACGCTTTTGACCTATCACTTGCTCAAAGAAGCGGGGTACGATGTCGGCTTGGCCGGAAATGTCGGTAAAAGCTGGGCTGGCCAGTTGGTGCAGCGTGACCACGACTGGTGGGTGATTGAGGTTTCGAGTTTTCAGATCGACGGTTTTCAGGCTTTCAGGCCGGAGATAGCGATTCTGACCAATATCACGCCCGATCACTTGGATCGGTACGAGTATCGGATTGAGAATTACATCCTTTCGAAGATGAGTCTGTTCAAAAACATGACTGATCAGCAAAAGGGTATCGTCTATCTGGAAGATCCCCTGACGCAAAAAGGGTTTGAGTTGAAGAAACTAAAGCCTGAATTTCATTGGGTATCGCTGGCAGAGCGGCAACGAAAAGGCGGCTTTAGCAATGGAGATAGCCTTGAGATTTCAGCTGCTGGGGAGTTTTTCACAATTCCAGTTTCAGCGCTTTCGATCAAAGGGAAGCACAATGTACTGAATGCACTTTGCGCAGGCACAGCCGCAGTGCTGGCAGGTCTGACGGAGGAGCAGCTGAACGCTGGATTTGGGACTTTCAAAAATGCTCCGCACCGCATGGAGCTGATCCGGGAAGTAGGCGGTGTTCGCTTTGTCAACGACAGCAAGGGCACCAATGTAGAAGCGACTTTCTATGCCTTAGGGAGCTTTACTGATCCGATGATCTGGATTGCCGGGGGCGTGGACAAGGGCAATGACTATTCGGTTTTGAATGGGCTGGTGGATGCCGGCAAAGTAAAAGTTCTCATTTGCCTGGGCAAAAACAATGAGAAGTTGAAGAAGGCTTTCTCAGGAATCATCTCAGAAATTAAAGAAACTCAGGACATCCGCGAAGCGGTAAGCTGGGGGAATGAATTGGCTGAAAGCGGAGAAGTGGTCTTGCTTTCACCAGCATGCGCCAGCTTCGATTTATTCAAGAATTATGAAGATCGCGGGGAGCAATTTAGCGCGGCGGTCTTGGAATTAAATGAAAAACAACAAGCATGACAGCGGTAAAAGCATGGATAGACGAGAATTTTAAGGGCGATCCCATCATCTGGGCGATCGTGATCTTGCTGTCTATGTTCAGCATCATGGTCGTGTATTCCGCTACCGGGACGCTGGCCTACAAGACCGCCGGCGGCAATACTGAGCTGTACCTGTTCCGTCATTCCTTCTTGGTTTTCCTCTCGCTTTTTGTGATGTGGCTTGCGCACAAGATGCCGTACCGAAAATATGCGCTTTATGCCCGTCTGTTTATGTATTTGTCTATTCCGCTGTTGTTGTTCACCTACATGTTTGGCTCCAATATCAATGAAGCCAATCGCTGGCTAACCATCCCGGTGATCAATCAAGCCTTCCAACCTTCCGATTTGGCCAAGCTTTCCCTGATCGCAGCCTTGGCGGCTATGTTGGCCAAGGGTCAAAGTAACATCAAGGATTTTACAGGGACTTTCCTTCCAATCATCTTGGCAATCGGCGTGATCTGCGGTCTGATTGGCCTCGCCAATATGTCCACCGCGATCCTCTTGTTGGTTACCTGCTTGCTGATCATGTTTATTGGCCGAGTACCGGTGAAATTCCTGGGGCTGGTCGTAATGGTTGGTATAATGGGGCTTACGATGGCGGTATTGGTAGGTCAAAGAGGAAATACTTTCACGTCACGGATCGAGACGTTTTGGGAATCCAAGGAGGACGACAGCAAGATCCCTTTTCAAGCGGAACAATCCTATATCGCGATTGCTACGGGTGGGATTTCCGGTAAAGGACCCGGCAATAGCGAACAGCGAAATTCCCTACCGCACCCATATTCGGATTTTATCTATGCGATAATTATCGAAGAGTATGGCATGGTCGGCGGCGCCACGGTTCTGTTCCTTTACCTCGCTTTGCTCTATCGCGGCATGCGCATCGTCGCCAATTCCAATAAGGCCTTCGGGGGATTACTTTCCGCAGGTTTGAGTTTTGCCCTGGTCATTCAGGCGATGGTTAATATGGCCGTCGCGGTCGGATTGGGGCCGATTACCGGGTTGCCACTTCCGCTCTTGAGCATGGGAGGGACGTCCTTGGTGTTCACCGGAACTGCTTTGGGGATTATCCTGAGCGTGAGCAGGGGAGATCACTCGGACGAGGTGATTACAGCCGTACCGGAAGTGACTAGAACTAATAACAGATTGAGGACAGCATAAACCCAAAATACCATTAACACCAAGTCAACATATCGAATTCTCATCAGTGGTGGTGGCACCGGCGGACACATCTATCCCGCTATTGCCATTGCCAATGCCTGGATGGAAAAACATCCTGACAGTGAGATTTTGTTTGTGGGTGCCTTGGGAAAGATGGAGATGCAAAAAGTACCGGAAGCAGGCTATCAAATCAAAGGACTGCCAGTTGCCGGATTGCAGCGCAGCTTGACGGTAGACAACCTGAGCTTTCCTTTTAAGCTGTTGAAAAGCCTGAGCATTGCTTCGGGGATCGTGAAGGATTTCCGCCCGGATGCCGTCGTCGGTGTCGGTGGATATGCCAGTGGACCTGTGCTTTATACTGCGCAAAAGAAAAGAATCCCAACCCTCGTGCAGGAGCAAAACTCCTATGCAGGCTTGACCAATAAACTGTTGGCCAAAAGAGCCAAAACAATCTGCGTGGCCTATCCCGAGATGGACAGATTTTTCCCCGCGGAAAAAATCCAGCTCACCGGCAATCCCGTGAGAAAGGACATCCTGGACTTGTCAGGCAAGCAAGAGAAGGCATTCGAGCATTTTGGATTAACCTCAGGCCGAAAGACGATCCTGGTTTTGGGAGGCTCTTTGGGAGCCAGAACACTGAATCAAGCGGTGCTGAAAGACATGAAAAAACTCGAAGCAGGCGGCTATCAGGTGCTTTGGCAGTGTGGAAAATTTTACTTCAAGGAAATGCAAGCCCAACTCGAGCAATCCGGTCTGAAGCACATTCAGTTGCGGGAATTCATCCGCGAGATGGACTTGGCTTATGCAGCCGCAGATGTGATCGTGTCGAGAGCCGGAGCTTTGTCGGTATCCGAACTCAGCCTGGTTGGGAAGCCGGTGATTTTCATCCCCTCTCCAAACGTGGCCGAGGATCACCAAACCAAAAACGCCATGGCTTATGTGAACCACAAGGCAGCTTTGCTGCTTCGGGATTACGAGGCCGTAGGGCAATTGAAGAGCAAGATCGAAGAACTGGTGCAAACGCCGGAATTGGCAGGTGCACTTGGAAAAAATATGAAGGAATTGGCAAAGCCCGATGCGGCTGATGCTATTGTGAACGAACTGGAAAAACTGGTCAAATGACATTCAAAGGTATAAATAAGGTCTACTTCCTCGGAATCGGCGGCATTGGTATGAGTGCCTTGGCGCGATGGTTCCGACACGAGGGCTATCCTGTTGCGGGATACGACAAGACCCCATCGCCTTTGACCGAGGAGCTGGAGAAGGAAGGCATGATGATCAGCTTTCAGGATTCGACCGTGGAGATCCCGTTTGATTTCACCACCAACCCCGATGAGGTTTTGGTGGTCTGGACTCCGGCAATTCCGAAGGAAAGTGTGCTGTTGAATTTCTTTCAGGCGCATTATCCCCTCAAAAAGCGCTCGGAAGTTTTGGGGATGATTACTAAGGAATACCACACGATAGCGGTGGCAGGCACGCACGGAAAGACGAGCACTTCCGCCTTGGTCGCTCACCTGCTGAAATCAGCAGGTAAGCCGGTCGCGGCATTCTTGGGCGGGATCACTCAGAACTATAACAGCAACTTGATTTTGCCAGGCAAGTCCAAGGAGCCTACCCTTGTGGTAGTAGAAGCGGATGAGTTTGACCGATCGTTCCTGCGGCTTTTTCCGAACGAAGCCGTCGTCACCAGTGCCGATCCAGATCACTTGGACATCTATGGCGATGAGTCATCCATCTTGGACGGATTTAGGGATTTTGTGAAGCTTTTGGACAAGAAAGGAAAACTCTACATCCAATCCCACGCCTGGTACCGCATGGGAGAGGGGCTGGACATTCCTGCGGCGATCAGAGAATATGGCCTAAGATCGTCTGGTATTCACGCCGACAATATCATCGCCAAGCCGGGCATATTTCTGTTTGACTACATGGGATTGAAGGTGCAGATCAAAGGTCTGGAGCTGCACATTCCTGGTTTTCACAATGTTGAAAATGCCTTGGCAGCCATCGCCATTGCCGTGGATCATGGTGTCACCGAGGAGCAGGTCCGAGCGGGCGTCAAGTCCTTTCGTGGGGTAAAGCGTCGTTTCGAGATTCATTCATCTGTGCCGGGCCACATCTACATAGACGACTACGCCCACCATCCGGAAGAAATCAAGGCTTGTCTCAGCTCAGTTAGGGCTATGTATCCAACACAGCGACTAACGGTGGTATTTCAGCCGCATCTGTTCTCACGGACGAGAGATTTTGCAGCTGGATTTTCCGAAAGCCTCTCGCTCGCCGATGAGGTCGTTCTTCTGGACATTTATCCCGCACGAGAGAAACCCATAGAAGGGGTGAACTCAGCAATGCTGCTGGACGGCATCCATACGGGGAAGAAAATAATGATGGAAAAAGCAAAGGTGATGGATTACCTGAAGGAATCGCAGCCTGAGGTTTTGGTGACTATGGGTGCGGGAGATATTGACCGCCTGGTGCCGGGTATCGCGGCTTGGATGAATTCGAGGACAAAACCCGATGAAGCATGAAAAGGACAAAATTGAAGAAAGCGCTCGGATTTGTGACCCTTTGCCTGGTATTGGTCGGGTTTATAGGTTTTGTGGAAAAGCAGGCCCAGCATAAATCTTTTGGTGGTTTGGAGATCGATCTAGAGGCTGTAAGCGGGGTATATTTTGTAGAGGAAAAGGAGATTGAGGAGATCATCTATGCGGCTTTTCCAATCTTGAAAGCTGGGCTTCCGGTTACGGAGATCCCCTTGTCAGCGGTGGAAAAAAGACTTGCCGGCCATCCTTTTATTAAAGCGGTACAGGCTTCAATTGGACATAAAGGCATCTTGGAAGTGACTATAAAGCAGCACGAGCCGATTGCTAGGATCGCGAGACCCTTGGGAGCGGATGGCTACATCACCATGGAAGGTCTGATCATTCCGACTTCACCTACCTATACCAGCCGTGTGCTGATTCTGGAGGGCGACTATGCGGAGAAATTGATGGATCAGGGAAGTGTGGATGAGATGCCGGAGCTGATGCCCTTGATTCACTTTGTGACAGAAGATGAGTTTTGGAGTGCGCAGGTGACTGAGTTGGAGATCAACAAAAAAGACGACATCCGCCTGCATCAGCAGGTCGGAAAACAGGTGATCGAGCTGGGAGATGCGCTTGATATTGAGAGCAAGTTCAGAAGGATCGAAGTGCTCTACAAAGAGATATTACCAAGAAAAGGTTGGAATGCTTACGAGCGGATCAGCGTAAAATTTAAGAATCAAATTGTTTGTGAATAATAGCAAGGGTATGGAAAACGACAATCTTATCGTAGGACTGGACATAGGAACCACGAAAATATGCGCAATCATCGGCCGCAAGAATGAATTCGGCAAGCTCGAAGTTCTCGGAATGGGAAAAGCGGTGTCAGATGGGGTGGAGCGTGGCATCGTGACCAATATCGAAAAGACTGTTCATGCGATCCAGAAAGCCGTGGATGATTGCTCGGAAATGGCTGACGTAGATATTGTTGACGTAATCGTCGGGATCGCGGGACAGCATATCCAGAGCAAGATCATGCATGGTAGCATCATGCGTACACCTACGGAAGATGAGATCACGGTGGAGGACGTCCGCAGGCTTTCCTCCGATATGCGCAACATCGTCGTTCCCCCGGGCAACAGTATTATCCATGTGATGCCGCAGGACTATACAGTGGACTACGAGGGAGGAATCAAAGATCCCGTCGGTATGGCTGGCACGCGTCTGGAGGCGGATTTTCATATCATCACGGCACAGACTACGGCGATCCATAACATCAACAAATGCGTCAGAAAAGCAAGCTTGGAGTCCAAACAGCTGATCTTGGAGCCGCTGGCAAGCTCGCTTTCCGTCCTCAGTGATGAGGAAAAAGAGGCAGGAGTTTGTCTGGTGGACATCGGTGGTGGCACGACCGACATTGCGATTTTCTACGAAAATATCATCCGCCACACAGCAGTCATCCCCTTGGGAGGAAATATCATCACCTCCGATATCAAGGATGGATGCATGTTGATGCAGAACCAAGCAGAGATGCTTAAAACCAAATTTGGAAAGGCAATCAAAGAGGAAGCAAGTCCAAATGAAATCGTCTCGATTCCGGGGTTGCGAAACAGATCTCCAAAAGAGATCTCCCTCCGCAACCTGGCCTCGATCATTCAGGCCAGAATGGAGGAAATCATCGAGATCGTTCAAAATGAAATCATGCAAAGCGGCTATTACAAAAAGCTGGCGGGAGGAATCGTCCTGACTGGCGGAGGTTCGCAATTGCAGTTCATTTCTCAGCTGTTTGAATATACCACGGGACTCGACACACGCATTGGTCACCCCAACGAGCACCTCGGCAAGACGGTGATCGAGGAGGTGAAAAGCCCGATGTATGCTACCTCCGTCGGTCTGGTATTGGCAGGCTTCAAAGCCTTGGATGACCGCGAGGAAATCTACCGAAAGAAAAAAGAGGCCAAAGAGGCACTTCCCAAGAATATGGTCAAGCGGGAGGCTATCGCAACTAGTTTCTTTAAAAGTATCACAGAGCGTCTGAAGACAATTATCTCAGACGATATCGGAGAAGAATATTAGCACTAGAACTTATGATCAGGGAGATACTAAGCGCAGGATTCCATTTCTTTTTTTCACCCTTTTTAAAAAAAACAACCAAAGAATATTTCACCAAACTAAATAATATGTCAGATAACATGAAAGATTACAGATTTGACCTCCCAAAAAATCAGAAATCAATTATCAAGGTAATTGGTGTAGGAGGCGGCGGCAGCAACGCCGTAAACCACATGTATGGCCAAGGCATCAAAGATGTTGAGTTTGTCGTGGTCAACACAGACGCACAAGCATTGAAGTCCAGTCCAGTGCCCTTGAGGTTGCAACTCGGTGCCAACCTGACCGAAGGTCTGGGGGCAGGAGCCAATCCCGAGCAAGGCAGAAATGCTGCGATCGAATCGGAACAGGAAATCCGCGAATTGTTGGCCGATAATACCAAGATGGTATTCATTACCGCAGGAATGGGTGGTGGCACCGGTACCGGCGCAGCACCGGTCGTCGCTCGAATCGCCAAAGAACTGAACATCCTGACCGTCGGCATCGTGACGGCTCCGTTCATGTTTGAGGGCAAAAAGAAAATGAACGTGGCACAGCAAGGAATCGAATCCCTTCGCGAAAATTGCGATACGGTGCTCGTGATCCTCAATGACAAGCTGAGAGAAATCTATGGTAACCTCGCTATCCGTACCGCTTTCAGCAAAGCTGACAACATCCTGAGCACCGCAGCCAAATCCATCGCCGAAATCATCACCATCCATCAGGATGTCAACGTCGATTTCGAAGATGTGAAGACCGTCATGAAAGACGCTGGAGCTGCCGTAATGGGCTCTGCTACTGAGGACGGCGAAGGCCGGGCAATCCGTGCCGCCGGTGCAGCGATCTCTTCTCCATTGCTCAATAATGTGGACATCAAAGGGGCGCAAAAAATCCTCCTTTCGATCATGTCGGGAGAGGATGAGGAGCTGTCAATGGACGAACTCAGTGAGATCACCGAGTACATTCAAGAAAAGGCCGGTGACAATGCTGAAGTGATCTTCGGTCAGGGCATCGATCCTGAATTGGGCAAAGCCATACGCGTAACTGTCATTGCTACAGGGTTCGAAATGGACAAACTAACTGACAAGCCTAGAAACAGAGAGCATGCTGCTCCGGTTTCTGCATTTGCCAATCCCGTAGCGAGCAAGAAAGGTATTACTCCGGAAGTGGTCAAAACGGTAATTAACCTTGATTCAGGCAAGAGCGAGCAAGTGAAAGAGGAGCCGATTGCAGGTGGATCTACCTTTACGTTTAGCTTTCCAAAATCTCCTGTCCCAACTCCAGTCAAGCCGATAGCAGAAGAGAAAGAGGAGCAGGAAGTCGAGTTTACAGCAGCGGTGAAGGAAGTAGAAGCGCCGGAGCCAGTAGCTGAAGAACCAAAGCCTGAAAAGATCGTGTTCCATCTCGATGACGAGCCGGGTAAAAAGCCAGTGCCTAGAGAAGCTGAACCGGTGCAGCCTGCATTTGCCAACGATTTCTACGAGCAGATGAAGCAAAAAGCGATTCAGCGCGCGCACGAGCGGTTTGAAAAACTGAAAGGAACACGTACGATCAACCCAAGCCCAGAGGATCTCAAGGAAAAAATGAGCGTGCCTGCGTATCAGCGTAAGAATGTTGTTCTCAATGAGCCACAGCACAGTTCGGAAACTGCGGTCAGCAAGTATAATCTGAACGACGAGAATGAGATTCTAGGCAACAACAGATTTCTGCATGATAATGTGGACTAAGTCCTAAAATTCAAGCAGCATGTCTGCCTGGGTATGTAGCAAGTCCACATACAGCCTGTTGGTGAGCAGGTTATCTGACATATTTTGCTCTATTTTAGCAAGCTTCGGCTTGAGAGCGAGGACGTGCATACCCAGATAATGGAAGATGTCGGTGAGGTGGCTCAAAGCGATGCCACCCCCGCCTATTCCAGATGATATTCCCACCAAAGCACATTTTTTGTTCCGGAAGGTATTCGGATAAGTCATTCCGTCTATGAAGGATTTTAGGATGCCCGGAAAGGATCCATTGTATTCCGGCACGATGAAGACAAACTTTGTCCCGGCTTTTACTTTGCTGTGAAAGGCGTTGTAGCCTTCATTTCTTCCGTTGTTTTCGTAGAGTGCTGTTTCGATGAAATCTGCTGGCAAATGCTCCAGCTCCAAAATCTCTGATTCGGCACCTCGGGCGACGAGCACCTCCTGATAGAGCAGAGCTATGACTTTCGAGAGGGAGTTTTTCCGGTTTGTGCCTACGATGATTTTGATCATGGGAGTATTTTTTCTTTTTCCTATACAAGCAAGCCCATCGAAAAGTTCTACGCCAGAACCAATCTTATATCTTTAGCCTAAAATCAAATATAAGCTATGGACTACCTCAAGCAAATTCTGGATGCAGCTTCATTTATCCAAAAGTTACATCCTTCAGCCGTTCCCATTGGGATTATTTTGGGCACAGGACTGGGCAATTTGGGCGATCAGATCGAGGTCGAGCTAGAGATTGACTACAAGGATATTCCACATTTTCCACTTTCCACGGTGGAAAGCCACTCCGGAAAATTGATTTTCGGCACCCTCTCGGGAAAGAAAGTAGTCGCAATGAAAGGCAGATTCCACTACTACGAGGGCTACTCCATGAAGGAAGTGACCTTGCCGGTGCGTGTGATGAAAAAGCTCGGAGTGGAGACTCTGATTGTAAGCAATGCCTGTGGTGGCTTGAATCCGACGCAGGAAGTGGGCGAGGTGATGATCATCAATGATCATATCAATATGTTTTCAGAAAATCCCCTCAGAGGCATAAACTATGAGGAGTTGGGGCCGAGATTCCCGGACATGAGTGATACGTATTCTTTGGACTTGATCGAAAAAGCGCTGACAATAGCTGATACGCATGGGCTTAAAATACACAGCGGAGTGTATGTGGGAGTTGAAGGGCCTAATCTGGAGACGCCCGCCGAATACAAGTACTTTAGGATCATCGGAGGGGATGTGGTGGGGATGAGCACCGTGCCAGAGGTGTTGGTGGCCAGGCATTCCGGCATGGAGGTCTTTGGGATCTCTGCGATCACTGATCTGGGTGTCGAAGGAAGGATTCACAAAGTAGCGTTGTCCGATGTACTTGCCGCAGCTGCCAAAGCCGAACCAGCGATGAGTTTGATTATCCGGGAGTTGGTGAAAGGATTGTAGGGGCTGAAATTTGCGGCTTTCTGAAGGGTTGAATTTTGGGAGAATTGGGGATTTGTGATCTCCACCACCTGCTTTTTTGAGGTCTTCGTTTCTCTCGATAACTTGACTCTTTCTTTCCCGCTCTATTTTCTGAATGGAATAGTAGAGTTTAGAATATTTCGTAGTTTGGAAGGATATGAAGCGAATTGCCCTGTTTGCATTCTTTTTGAGTTGTCACCTGGCCGTTTATTCCCAAACCGATTCTCTTTCTTTTTCCTTCGGAAAAAAAGACGGAGCACATCCCAAGACTTACATACTGACCGGTAAAATTACAGCCAAAGAAAGTGGAGAGCCGCTTCAGGGAGTTGGCGTTCATGTCGACGGTTTGTTTACCGGAGTCAGCACAGACCGCTTTGGGACGTATTTTTTACAGGTCGCCCCGGGAGAGCATCGGGTTGTCTTTCGTCATGTTTCCAATGTTCCGATTTTTACGACAATCCTACTTTATGAAAACGGCGTGGTCAACCTGGCGATGGTCGAGAAATCCTACGAACTCGAGGGGGTGGTTGTCCTGTCCGAAGAGCCGGATCGGAATGTGCGCAACCCCATCACCGGAGTTACCAAGTTGACGACGACGGAGCTGCGGGCCATTCCCGCCTTTCTCGGCGAGGCAGACATCTTCAAAGGGCTGCAACTTTTACCGGGTGTGAGCTCGGTCGGCGAAGGGACATCTGGGATTAATGTCCGAGGTGCCAAAGCCGACCAAAATCTGCTCCTGATGAACGAAGCGCTGGTGCTCAGTTCCAACCATGCGCTCGGCTTTCTCTCCGGATTCAATACCGACGTGACGGAGATCTTCACGCTGTACAAGGGGAATCTGCCTGCAAACTTTGGAGGAAGAGCTGGATCGGCGCTGAATATCCTGATGCGCCCAGGCAGCAAAGAAAGTTGGCAGGGCCAAGTCGGCCTAGGGACCTCCAATGCGAAAATTCTCCTCGAAGGTCCCGTGGTGACTGACAAAGTTTCGCTGATCCTGGGAGGGCGCCTGTCCAATGTGAACTGGCTGCTGGGGCAAGCTCGGGATTTGGACGTTCAAAACAGCAGGCTGAACTTCTACGACGGGTACATCGGCCTCAGCTGGGATCTTGGCAAAGGGCAGGTGCTCGAAGCGAATACCTTGGTCACTGGTGATGAGTTCCAGTTTGCGGACCAGTTTGGCTACGATTGGGCGAATCGAATCAGCTCATTGAAGTACAAAGGAGTCGTGTCGGAAAATATTTCTGTCAGTGCCCTAGTCGCTGACGGCAATTTTGACAATGCCTTTTTTGATCCGGAAGGAGTCGATGCTGCGCGGGTAGAAAATGGCATGCGCTATCAACAGGGTAAGTTTTCTGCGGTTTGGGCGGATGATATCCTTGCTTTGACCGCCGGTGTGGAAGGAGTCTACTATAAGGGGAAGCCTGAGCAAATGCTGCCGTTTGACGAGGCTTCTGGAGTTGAGCAAGTTCAGGTGGGCAAGGAGCGTGGAATCGAGTTTTCTGGATTTCTGACCATGGAGTATGAGTTGGGAAAAAACACCGGCTTCGTGGCAGGATTGCGCTACTCGACTTACTCCCAACTCGCACCCGACACGGTGTACCAATACAAGGAAAATGCCCCAATCAGCGCAGATGAGATCATCGGGGAGAAGGTTTATTCCTCTGGAAAAATAAAATCCTACTCCGGTCTAGAGCCAAGGTTTTCCTTGCGTCAAAACCTAAATCCCACACTTTCGGTCAAGCTGAGCTATGCCCGGCTTTTTCAATACATTCAGTCCATCTCCAATACGTTTGGTCCGACACCGATTGACCTTTGGCAGCTGAGCACCACCTACATCCCGCCTCAGCGGTCTGATAATTTTTCCCTCGGGATATTCAAAAATTCGAAGGACAACAGCTGGGAATATTCCATCGATGCCTTTTACCGAACGAGCCAAAACCAGGTTGAGTACCGTGATTTTGCGCAAATCTTCCTGAATCCACACATGGAAACCGAGCTGGTTTTTGGGCAGGGAGAAGCGTACGGCGCTGAGTTTTTGATCAAGAAAAATCTTGGAAAAGTGACCGGCTGGCTGGCTTACACCTATTCACGGTCTTTTTTTACTTCGGAAAGCATGTTTGAAGACGAGCAAATCAACGGCAACGAACAGTTTCCCTCTAACTACGACAAGCCTCATGAGGTCAACTTCATCCTGAGTCGCAAGATGTATCCGCGAGGGTTATTTAACCTCGCTGTCAATTACTCCACCGGCAGGCCCGTCAGTGCGGTCAATGCCTCTTATATTTTGAATGGAGGTCTGGTGGTGCCCGATTACTCTTCGCGAAATAAATATCGAATCCCGGATTATTTTCGAGTGGATATTTCCTACACGGTAGAGAAGGTCTTTTCCAAGAAAGGAGACAGTCTGAATTTTGGTATTTATAATTTATTTGGGAGGAAAAATGCCTATTCGGTTTTTTGGAAAAAAGATGGAGATTCCCAGCAGTTGAGACCGTATCGACTGGCGATTTTGGGTTCGATTTTTCCTTCTATTTCATACAGCATTCAGTTTGGAGGTGACAATGACTAAGCGAAAAATCACAGGTTTATTTATCGTGTTATTGGCGTTCAATTCCTGTGTGGAGCAGATTGATTTCAAGCTCGACAAGGCAGAAAACGAGCGGCTGATTGTGTCCGGACTCCTGACCGATCTGGATGAGCCGCAGATCGTGTACTTGTCCCTGACGACATCGATTGACCGCGAACCCTTGCTTGTTGATGGCAATTACACGCTGGACGACAAGCCAAGACCATTTCCAGCAGCCCAGGTTAAACTGGTGGATGAGACTACCGGAAGCACGTGGTACTACCAACAGCCCAATCCAGGGGTATATGTACTGGAGGGCTTTCGGCACGAGTCGCCCGATGCCCGGTACTATTTGGAGGTATCGTCAGGAGGCTGGGACTTTAGGTCGGTGCCACAGGCTATCCCTGAAGTGATTGGTTCCGATGAATTGAGTTTTTCCTTTGAGCGGACCCGCTCAGAGGACAATCCCGATGCGGCGCAAGTGGTGATTCGAACTGAAGCAACGCTACCGGATCAGGTGGGGGACTACTACCTGCGCTGGATGGTGGATAATGCGTACTACTGGGATCTGACTTTTTTCCCAAATCCTTTTAACACTCCTCCGCCTCCCTGTGTGGTTTTCGGCTTCCCCGAACCGGAGCGGATCACTCTGGTAAATGGAGACTTGCTCGACGCTCCTGGCACCAAAATCACCCAAATCGTCGCCAAAAAGCTGGTAGATCAGTCCTTTCTCAGTCGTCACTACTTTAACGTCCGACAACTGAGCATCTCCAAAGATGCCTACGAATATTGGAGACGAGTCCGCGAAATCGTGAACAACACCGGGTCAGTCTTTGACACGCCCCCCGCTCCAATCAAGGGCAATATGTACAGCGTCAATGACCCCGATGAGGTGGTGCTGGGCTATTTTGAAGTGTCCAAAGCCAAAATGACCCGCATTTACACGACCTTGGCGGATGTGCCGTACTATTTGGAAAAAATCTGTGAATATCAACCCGGCAAAGCCCGAGATCAATACGATCCCACTTGCCTGACCTGCGGAGCCTTTCCCAACAGCGTGATGTATTTTCCCAGTTGGTGGTTTGATCAGTAAGAAGGGATTGAAAGATTGGAAGGTCGAAAATTGGCGGGGTCAAAGGTCGTCCGGTAGTTTCCCTAGCTAATCATGATTCGACATTCGGTGTTCGATATTCAATTGCGATGCGAATCAGTCAAAAAGACCTGGGGGCAGAGCATTCATTTTCCGCATATGCACAAAAAAACCTCACCAATCCTGATGAGGTTTTCTATAGTCTCTTGTCTAACGTCCAAACCTTACTTTTTGGCTCCCATATAATCC